>JBDTLY010000291.1:0-4671 GCA_039934535.1 Casimicrobiaceae bacterium
CGGCATCGCGATTGCCGGCCTGCCGCCCGCGGCGCTCGCCGAGCTCGGCCAGCTGTTCGCGCTGCTCGGATTCGCGCCGGCGCGCATCGCGCTGGCGCAGGTGTCGGCACCGTGGCCGGAAGCGAGCCGCGACGACATCGCGGCGTTTCTGGAGAGCTGGCGCTCGAGCCGTTTCCTGCTCTTCCATTCGGCGTATGCCGCGCTGCATCAACTCGTGTTTGCCGCGTGGTACGGCAATCCGGCCTCGTGGCCCGCCATCGGCTATCCGGGTCCGCCTGCATTGGCGGCACAATCATGACAACGAACGATCCCTGGCTTTCGGCGGCGGCGCGCGGCTGGAAGGTCGTCGACGCTTCGACGCTCGATCGCAACACCGACCTCGAGGCCGACGTCGTCATCGTCGGCACCGGCGCCGGCGGCGGCACGGCGGCCGAGATCATGGCCGACGCGGGACTCGCGGTCATTCTCGTCGAGGAAGGACCGCTTTCCACCGCGCGCGACTTCCGGATGCGCGAGTCGGACGCATTCTCGACGCTCTACCAGGAATCGGCGGCGCGCAAGACGAAGGACAAGGCCATCGGCATCCTGCAGGGCCGCTGCGTCGGCGGCGGGACGACCGTCAACTGGACGAGCTCGTTTCGCACGCCGGAGACCACTCTCGCGCATTGGCATCGGGCGTTCGGGCTCGACGGCTTCGCGGCTGCCGATCTCGCCCCCTGGTTCGCGCGCATGGAGGCGAGGCTCGGCATCGCGCCGTGGGACGTGCCGCCCAACGCCAACAACAAGGCGCTCGCGCGCGGCGCGGCAGCGCTCGGCATCGAGACGGTGGCGATCCGCCGCAACGTGAAGGGCTGCTGGAATCTCGGCTACTGCGGGATGGGCTGTCCGACCAACGCCAAGCAGTCGATGCTGATCACGACCGTGCCGGCCGCGCTCGACCGGGGTGCGACGCTGGTCACCCGCGCCCGCGCACTCGAATTCGTGCACCGCGGCGACCGCGTCACGGCGCTTTCCTGCGCCGCGATGGACTCGCGCGGCGTGCACACGACGGCGCGACGCTTGTCGATTCGCGCCCGCGCATTCGTCGCCGCAGGCGGGGCGATCGGCACGCCGGCGCTGCTGTTGCGAAGCCGCTTGCCCGATCCCCACGGCATCGTCGGCAAGCGCACGTTCCTGCATCCGACCGTCGTTTCCGCGGCCATCATGCCGGAGCAGGTCGACCCGTTCGCCGGCGCGCCGCAGTCCGTTTACTCGGACCACTTTCTCGACACGGCGCCGGTGGAGGGCCCGATCGGATTCAAGCTCGAAGCGGCGCCGGCGCATCCGCTGCTGATGGCGATCACATTGCCGGGGCAGGGACGCGCCCACGCTAGCTGGATGCGCGAACTGCCCCGCCTCCATGTCGCGCTCGCGTTGCTGCGCGACGGATTTCATCCCGACAGCCCCGGCGGCACGGTGACGCTCGACGGCGGCGGGGCCCCGGTGCTCGACTATCCGCTCACGCCGTTCGTGTGGGAGGGCGTGCGCCGAGCGCTCAACACGATGGCCGAAATCCAGTTCGCGGCCGGCGCCAAAACCGTCATGCCGATTCATGGCGACGGCGCCGCCTATACGAGCCTCGCCGCGGCGCGGGCGGCGATCGGCGCCTTCGCGCTGGCCCCGCTTGCGACACCGGTCATGAGCGCGCACGTGATGGGCGGCTGTCCGCTCGGGCCCGAGCCCGCGCGCGCGGTGGTCGACACCACCGGACGTCATCATCATCTCGCGAACCTGCATGTCCTCGACGGCTCGCTGTTTCCGACGTCGATCGGCGCAAATCCGCAGCTGTCGATCTACGGACTGGTCGCGCGGCTCGCGACGGCGCTTGCAGCCACGCTTTCGACTCCCGCAAAGCGCGGCGGCGATTAGGGTGTTTGCTCTAACGCCGGAGGCTACAGTGAATGCAATCGCCGCTACGACGCGAGACCGTCAAATCACCGAAGGAAACTCCATGCAAAAGCAATCGACCTCTGGTTTCTACCCCTCCCCGCTCGGCGAAGCCGCACTCGCCGCCTCGCGCAAGGTCTGGCTCGCCGGCCTCGGCGCCACCGTCGTGACCCGCGACTGGGTCGAGACCGAAGGCGGCCACGTGTTCCGCACGCTGGTCAAGCAAGGCACGGTTGTCGAATCGCGCGCAATCCGCTTTCTCGGCGATCGCGTCGAAACGTCGTTCACGCAAGCGAACACGATGTGGAGAAAGACCCGCCGCACCGTCGAAGCGACCGTGAGGCAGGCGGCGACGACGATGGTCGACTACGCGCAGCAAGTGCTGCCGAAGTCGCTGCCGAAGATCGAGCTCCCAAAGGCCTTCGCGCAGGCCGCGAAGCCGAAGGCGCCCGCGAAGCGCGCCCGCAAGGCGCCGAAGGCCCGCGTGGCACGCGTCGCGAAAAAGGCGAAGCGCACGACGAAGCGTCGATAACGCGGTAGACTCGCGCCGTTGCTGTTTCCGGCGTGCCCCTGCGCAAGCGGCCTGGTCGACAGATCAGGCTGCTCCGCTGCCAACGAGAGGGCGACCCGGCGCAGTTCACTCGCACTGAGGAGGCCCATGTCGGCAAGGGTCGCAACCGGGCGCGCACGCCGCGCCCGGACGAGGGAGCGCACGCGTCCGCGCGTGGGGCTCGCATTGGCGGGCGGCGGGCCGTTGGGCGGCATCTACGAGGTCGGCGCGCTGCTGGCGCTGACCGATTCGCTCGACGGCATCGACCTCGCCGACCTCGACGTCTATGTCGGCGTATCCTCGGGCGGCTTCGTCGCCGCCGCGCTGGCGAACGGCATCTCGCCCGCGCAGATGTACCGGCTGTTCATCGACGATGGCGCCGACGCGGCGCTGACCCCGGAAATCTTCCTGCGGCCCGCGCTCTCGGAGTTCATGCTGCGCGCCCGTTCGCTGCCGCGCCTCGCAAGCCGCGCCGCGATGCAATACCTGCGCGATCCCTTCCGGCGCGGCCTCCTCGAATCGCTCGCGACGCTGTCGCGCGCGTTGCCGACCGGCATGTTCGACAATCGCGCGGTCGGCGACTTCCTGGAGCGGCTGTTCGCCGCGCCCGGCCGCACCAACGATTTCCACAAGCTCGATCGCAAGCTGTTCCTCGTCGCGACGAACCTCGACACCGGCGCATCGGTGACCTTCGGCGGCCCCGGGCACGACCGCGTCCCGATCTCGCTGGCGATCGAGGCCTCCGCCGCGCTGCCGGGGATGTTCCCGCCCGTGATGATCGACGGCGAGCACTACGTCGACGGCGCGCTCAACAAGACGCTGCACGCCTCCGTCGCGCTCGATGAAGGTGTGGGCCTGCTGCTGTGCGTCAATCCGCTCGTTCCCTTCGACGCGAGCAAGGCCGTCCGGAGCGGGCGCCTCACCGGCGCGAAGCTCAACGAGGGCGGCCTGCCGATCGTGCTCGCGCAGACCTTCCGCGCCATCATCCATTCGCGGATGAAGGTCGGCATGGAGAAGTACCGCCGGCAGTACCCGAACGCCGACGTTCTCCTGTTCGAGCCCGACCGCGAAGACGCCGACATGTTCTTCGCCAACATCTTCAGCTACTCGCAACGCAAGCGCCTCTGCGCAGCCGCCTACGAGAAGACGCGCCAGAACCTCGTCGCGCGCGCGGATCTCCTGGCGCCGCAACTCGCGCGTCACGGCATTGCGCTGCGGGAAGACCGCCTGGCCGACGCCAGCCGCCGCATCGACGACGCCCTCGCGGACCCGCGGCCGCTGCATGCGCAGCCGGGCACCAGCGTTCGCCGCACGGCGCGCGACCTCGCGCATGCGCTCAACACGCTCGAACGCTGGCTCGACGGCCCGGGCCGCGCGGTCAAGATACCCGCCGCGTTGTAACATCGCGCTGCTGCATGATGGCGCGGCCGAACCCGCGCCGGCCGTGTGCTGACTGTGCGCTGATTTTTGTTGCCCTCCACCCGATGTTCTCCGCCTCATTCGCCCGCCTCCTGCTCGTCGTCAGCGCGGCGCTCCTGTGCGTGGCGTGGTGGCAACGCGAATCCCTGCCGCCGCAGGACCAGCTCG
The DNA here is from genome assembly GCA_039934535.1 of Casimicrobiaceae bacterium. Classification (GTDB taxonomy): domain Bacteria; phylum Pseudomonadota; class Gammaproteobacteria; order Burkholderiales; family Casimicrobiaceae; genus CAIWHR01. The sequence goes on from JBDTLY010000291.1 coordinate 4,064, forward strand.
ACGCGCCGCTCATGGACGACCCGCGGCAGACGGCCACCTCGGTCGCGCCGTTTCGCACGACCGTCGGCGGCATCGAGTACACCGTGCGCCCGGTTTACGCCTATGACCTCTACGGGCTCGTCGTCAGCAAGCACGACGCCGACACCTGGTGGGACTACGTCCACAACGCGTGGAACGACAAGCTCAACGTCACCGACCTTTGCGTCATCTGGGGTGCGAATGCCCGCAACGACAACTTCAGAAAGCTCGACTACTCGAGCGGCCAATTCGTCTGCAACGTCGGGACGAGCTCCAGCGAGGTGTGGAAGGCCTTCGACACGACCGCGCTGTCCAACAACCACCTCCTCACCGACGACCCGGTCATCACGCGCACGTTGAAGTCCATGCGCGTCGGCGACCAGGTGCATTTCCGCGGGTACCTCGCCGAATACACGCACGACAAGGGATTCCATTTCTTCCGCGGCACGAGCGTGACCCGCACCGACGAGGGCAACGGCGCTTGCGAGACCGTTTTCGCGACCGACGCGGAGATCGTGCGCGCCGGCAACCAGGGCTGGCGAATGACGTTCTGGGCGGCGGCGGCGGCCTTCGTCTTCGGCATCCTCGCC
>JBDTLY010000292.1:0-4657 GCA_039934535.1 Casimicrobiaceae bacterium
GCGCGCGGCCGTGACGCCATGGATCAGCGCGCGATGGTTCAGCACCGGCAGGTCGAAGCCGCCGCCATTCCACGACACCAGTTGCGGCGTAAACTTGTCGATGAGGTCGAAAAAGCGGCGGATGAGCTCGGGCTCGGTGTCCTCGGGCGTTCCTACCGATGCAATCTTGAAACCGGCGCCGTCGCGCAGCGCGCATGCGATCGCGACGACCTTGTGCAGGTGCAGCGGCGCGAAATCGCCTCCGGTCTGCGCCCGCCGCTGCTGTGTGAACCAGTCGAGCACCGCGGCGTCGGAGAGCTCCGCCGGCACCTGCCGCGCGCGGCGGAGCCCCGCGATGTCGGGCACGGTCTCGATGTCGAAGACGAGGATCGGCGTCATGCGCGCGGATGCCATCAGCCCGGGAACACGCCGGTCGAAAGATAGCGGTCGCCGCGGTCGCAGACGACGAACACGATCGTCGCGTTCTCGACTTCGCGCGAGATACGCAGCGCGACGGCGCATGCGCCGCCCGCCGAGATGCCGCAAAAGATGCCTTCCTCGCTCGCGAGCCGGCGCGTCATCTCCTCGGCCTCCGACTGCGATACGAGCTCGATCCGGTCGACGCGACGGCGATCGAAGATCCGCGGCAGGTACGCGTCCGGCCACTTGCGAATGCCGGGAATCTGCGAGCCCTCCTCCGGCTGCGCGCCGACGATCGTGACCGTCGGATTCCGTTCCTTCAGATAGCGCGACACGCCCATGATCGTGCCCGTCGTGCCCATCGCCGACACGAAATGCGTCACGGAGCCGTTCGTGTCGCGCCAGATCTCAGGCCCCGTGCCGCGGTAGTGGGCGAGCGGATTGTCGGGGTTCGCGAACTGGTCGAGGATGATGCCCCGGCCTTCGTCGCGCATCCGCTCGGCGACGTCGCGCGCGTTTTCCATGCCGCCGGCCTTCGGCGTCAGCACGAGTTTCGCGCCGAACGCGCTCATCGATTGCCGGCGCTCCTGGGACTGGTTGTCGGGCATCACCAGGATCATCCGGTAGCCCATCATCGCCGCGACCATCGCGAGCGCAATCCCCGTGTTGCCGGAGGTTGCCTCGATCAGCGTGTCGCCCGGCTTGATGTCACCCCGCTTCTGCGCTTCCTCGATCATCGAAAGCGCCGGACGATCCTTGACCGAGCCCGCGGGATTGTTGCCTTCGAGCTTGCCGAGAATGATGTTGGTCGTGGCGCCCGGCAGCCGTTGCAGGCGGACGAGCGGCGTGTTGCCGACGGTGGAGGCGAGCGTGCGATACATGGGATGAAATCTGTTTTGCTACGTGGTCATTGTAGCCGACGCCATCGCTCGGCCGTCGCGCGCCGCCATCGTTACAACGACGCGCGACGAATACGCGGAACCGCAAACGAAAACCCCGCCACGCAGGCGGGGTTCCGTTCCAACATTCGGCGCGACTACTTCTTCGGCGCTTCGTCCTTCGCGGCCTTTGCCTTGGCGGCCTTCTCTTCCTTCGCCGCCTTGTCCTTGGCCGCCTTTTCTTCCTTCGGGGTCATGGCCTTCGCGGGTGCAGCCGGTGCCGCCACGGGAGCCGCCTTCGCGGGCGCGGCGGTGGCCGGGGCAGGCGCCATCGGAGCCGGGGCCGCAGCCTTGGCCGGCGCAGCCGGTGCGGGGGCAGGAGCGGGAGCAGCAGTGGACGCGCCGCAGCGGCGCCACGAACCTTGCGACGCGAGGCCCTTGACGCGGCCTGCAGGGTACGGGTTGACCCCGGATCGAACAAGTCCCGGATTGACAATGAAAATCCCCGCCGAGCGTCGCCGGCGGGGATGCAGCGCGAAGGGCTACGGCTTGCCGGACGCGCCGTCGCGCTTGCCCGCCGCGGCGGTGATCTCGCCCTGCGAAGCGCGCGAGGGCGACCCGGGCTTGGCGTCCGGCTTGGCCGCCGGTTTCGAGGTCGACGGCCCGCTGACCGCGAGATCGGGCTTCAGTTTTTCGAAGCGCTTGGCGCCGATGCCCTTGACGTCCTTCAGGTCCTCGACCGTCTTGAAGGGACCATGCGCCTTGCGATGGTCGATGATCGCCTGCGCCTTGGCGGGGCCGATCCCCGGAAGCGCGACGAGCTCGTCCTTGGTTGCGGTGTTGATGTTGATCGCGGCGAGCGCAATCAGCGGGCACAGGGCGAGCCCGAACGCCAGAAGCAGTCGTTGCATGAGTTTCTCCGTCGTGAGTGGGTCGTTGCGCGGCCACCGGAAGCACGCGTCGTGCGTGACTCCCCGCCGCACGCTGCCCACGTTACGCGGAGGAAACGGATCCCGAAATCAGCCGTTCGACGTAGCGCGCCACACCCTCGGCGACGCCCACCATTGGCGCCTGGTAGCCAGCAGCGCGCAGCCGCGTGAGGTCGGCCTGCGTGTAGCTCTGGTACTTGCCGACAAGCGCCGGCGGAAACGGGACGTAGCCGATCGCGCCGGCAGCGACGAGGTCCGGCAGCGCCAGCGCCGCCTTGCCGCCGGCCTTGCGCAGCGCGTTGATCGTCGCGCACGCGACGTCGTTGAACGTCGACGCGGCGCCGCTGCCGAGATTGAAGATGCCGCTCCGCTCCGGGTGATCGAGGAAGTCGAGGTTGACCCTGACAACGTCGTCGACGAAGACGAAGTCGCGGCGCTGCTCGCCCGCGGCGTATCCCTCCGCGCCCTCGAACAGTTTGACCCGCCCTTCGGCGCGATATTGGTGAAAGAAATGGAACGCGACCGAGGCCATTCGCGCCTTGTGCTGCTCGCGCGGGCCATAGACATTGAAGTAGCGGAACCCCGCGACCTGCGCCGTGCGCTGCCGCAGCATTCCACGCACGTACTGGTCGAACAGGAACTTCGAATAGCCGTAGACGTTGAGCGGCGCCTCGCACTCGCGCGCCTCGCGGAACGCGCGGCCGCCGCCGTAGACCGACGCGCTCGACGCGTACAGGAACGGCACGTCGTTGTCCTGGCACCATTCGAGCAGCGAAATGGAGTACCGGTAGTTGTTGCGCATCATGTACCGGCCGTCCGTCTCCATCGTGTCCGAGCACGCGCCCTGGTGCAGGACCGCGCCCACGTCGTCGTCGAAGTCACCGTCGGCGAGACGCGACAGAAATTCGTCCTGGTCCAGGTATTCGGCGATCTCGCAGTCGACAAGGTTCGCGCACTTGTCGGCGTTGGAGAGATTGTCGACGGCGAGGATCGACGTCTCGCCGCGCTGGTTCAGCGCGCGGACGATGTTGGCCCCGATGAAGCCGGCGGCGCCGGTGACGACGGTGTACATTTCAGGAATCGGCCCGGTTCACAGCTCGAGGTCGACCCGCCCGACGTTCGTCGTGATGATCGGCACGCGCGGCGCGAGCGCGCACAGGAGTTCGTAGCCGACGGTCGCCGCCGCCATAGCGACATCGTCGACGGGCAGTCCCTCGCCCCAGAGCACGACGGGGCTGCCGATGCGCGCTTCCGGAACGTCGCTGAGATCGACCGTAAGCATGTCCATCGACACGCGTCCGGCCATGCGGACCTTCTTCCCGCACACGAGCACCGGCGTACCGTTCGGCGCGTGCCGCGGATAGCCGTCGGCATAGCCACACGCCACCACGCCGACCCGATGGGCGCGCGACGCCGTGTACTGTGCACCGTAGCCGACGCTGTCGTTGGCCTTCAACTCCTGCACGGCGATGATTTCCGAGCGCAGCGTCATCACCGGCTGCACGCCGATCATCTCGGCCGTGTCGAACGGGAACGGCGTCGCGCCGTACAGCATGATGCCGGGGCGCACGATGTCCCCGCCGACTTCGCCGAAGCGCACGATGCCCGCCGAATTCGCGATCGAACGCGGGTACGGCAAGCCCTTGCACGCGGAATCGAAGGCCGCGGCCTGTTCCTTGAGGCCGTCCTCCTCGTCCCCGCGCGCGAGATGCGTCATGAGGCGCAGCGCGGCGACGGAATCGCAATGCGTCAGCCGCTCGATCAACGCGGGAACTTCGCCGGCGCGCACGCCGAGCCGGTTCATTCCGGTATTGATCTTGAGAAAGACCTCGAGCGGCCGCTCGAGGTGCGCCTTCTCGAGCATCGCCACCTGTTCCGCATTGTGGACGACCGCAGCGAGGCGCTTGGCCGCGAATTCGGGCAGCTCGTCCGCGGTGAAGAATCCCTCGATCAGCAGGATTCGGCGTGTGTAGTGCGCCGCGCGCAGCGCGAGCGCGGCGTCGAGTTCGGCAATGGCGAGCCCGTCGGCTTCCGCGAGCGACGGCAGCACCCGCATGAGACCGTGGCCATAGGCGTTGGCCTTTACCACCGCGAGCACCTGCGTCTTGGGCGCGCGTATCCGCACCTGCGCGAGATTCGCGCGCAGCGCGGCTAAGTTGACCTGGGCGAACAACGGGCGGGCCATGGCGCGCGAGCGGGTGGTGGGCGGTGTTTCGGGTTGTCGGCGAAAGACATTCGAGGGCGGCGCGGCGACCGGCCGCGCGGCTGCGGCCCACCCCCCAATCATGGTATAAAGCGCTCGCCGCAGCGACGCTGTTTCGATTATACCCAATGCCCGCCGTCCATTGATGTGTACGACAAGTCCGGGAGCCCGATGAAGGCCGGCTTCTACACGATCATGGCGGCGCAGTTTTTCAGCTCGCTCGCCGACAATGCTCTGCTGATCGCCGC
>JBDTLY010000293.1:0-4647 GCA_039934535.1 Casimicrobiaceae bacterium
CCAGTGGATAGCCGGCCTGCACGATGGTCGACGGCACGAAATAATTGCCGGCGAGCGCGGCGATCGCCTTCGTGCGCACCTCGGCGGGGATGTCGCCGGGCTTGAGCGCGCCCAGCAGCGAATGCACGAGCACGCCGTCGCAGACCTCGATCGCGACCTTGGCAAGGTATTCATGCGAGCGGTGCATCGGGTTGCGCGTTTGAAACGCGGCGATCTTCGACCAGCCGAGCGACGTGAACAGAGCCCGGGTCTCGGCCGGCGTCATGAACAGCGCGCCGTACTTGGTCGCGAAATCGCCGGTCGACAGAACCTTGATCGGACCGGCGAGGTTCACGTCGCCCTGTTCCATCACGAGCTTGACGCCCGGATGCTCGATGGCGGTCGTCCGGAACACCGTCGCGCACTCGTGCGCCTTGTCGATCGCGTATTTCTCGGTGACCGACATGGTCGCAAGCGCCTCGCCGCTGTCCGGATCGGCGAGGGTGATGTCCTCCCCGGTCCGCACCGAACCGGCGAAGGCGTTGCCTGCCGAAAGGGTGACGGGGATTGGCCAGAACAGGCCGCTGGCGGTCCTCATTCCGTCGCACACGCCCTCCCAGTCGGCGCGTGTCATGAAGCCCTCGAGCGGCGTAAAGCCGCCGATTCCGAGCATGATGATGTCGCCCTTTTCGCGCGAGGTGACGACGAGCTTCGGCAGCGCCGGCGCGCGGGCCCGCTCGGCGGCAAGCGCGGCCCCTTCCAGCAGCAGCGGACGGAGGTCGCCGCCTCCATGCGGATTGACGAGAGACATTATGTGATCGCCTGATAGTAGAGGTTCTGCGGATGATTGGCCTGCGCAAAAAAGAACCAGCGCTCCGCAAGGAGTCCGACGTACTGGACGACGAATGCGACGGCCAGCAATCCAGCCGGCGCGCCCCGCGAGCCGGCCGCGAGCAGCGCGAGCGGGATCGCGAACGCCATCAGCAGGAACGCCCACATGACTGAACGCAGGAGCGCAGGCGTCCGGCCGTGGAAGAACTCGCGGATGTTGAAACAATCCATTCGCGCAGGAAGGGGAGGCACGCGTAGATCATCGCCGTACAGCGTCCAGAAGACCGGCTTCCAGCCTGCGAGATGGACGGCGCCGAACAGGAAAACGAGGCCCAGCAACGCGGGCAGCGCGATCACCTCGCGCGACAGCCACGAGGTGCGCCATTTCGCCGCAGCGCGCCATGCGCGTTCGGGGCGGCCGAGGTGAAAGAACGACGCGATGAGTCCCGCGATCAGGAAAATGAGTGCGATCATGCTGCCGTGCGCGTAGAACCCGTGCCGCATCCTGCGGCGGCTGCACGCCGCTCCGCGAAACCGGGCACATGATTTCCCGCCCGGTGCAGGGTACCGACCCCCATTTACGCCAATCCGGGCGGTACGTGTCTATCACCGCGATGGGGGAACGCGCATACTCCGTTTGGGTAAGAATCGTCGCCAGATTCGTGGCGACGGGTCGCGTTGGACACGTGGTGGTCACCCGCCGGCAGGTTGAGCGACGGTACCTTCGCATCGGGGAGGCGGCCGGGATAACAGCGGTCTTGCTTTCAGCGAATGCGTGCTTACGGGTTACATGACCAAGTCCGACAATTTTCTCCGGAGTTCCCGCGTGGTTGGCGCGGCCAGTCTGTCCGTATCCCGGGTCGCGCCTAAGGGAATATATTTGAACCCGCAACGGGAAGATCGACCGCGCGTCGCCGGCCGCATGTTTGCGGACGCAGCGCCGACGCTGCCGCCCTCCGCCGGCGGTGAGACGGGCGACGCTCGTCCTGCCTCGAGCAAGGATTCCCCAGGGGACGCTTCGGGGCTTGCCGCGATGCTTGCTGCCATCGTCCGGATGGCCGGTGCGACCCGCGGCGTCGTCCGAGTCGCCTCGCCCGATTCGGCGCGGCTCGCGCTGGTCGTAGCGGCAGGGCCCCGCGAAGAGGGCGGGCCACCCGCACGTGCCGACGCGCCTGCGGTCGGCGCGATTGCGCTGTGGTGCCGCCGCTGTCCCGAGTCGCGCAACCCGGAGAGCGACTGCGTGAGAATCGGGATGTGCGGGCGCGACGACCGGTTTGGCGTGGACCTCGCGGGCTGGGCGTGCCAACACGTGGTCGCAATTCCGCTTCGGAGCCAAGGTCGCACCGCTGGAACAATGAATCTCTGGTTCGAAGGCGCGGACGACCTTGCCCTCTCGATGATGCCGGCCGTGGAGGCGGCGGGGGACCTCGTGGCAACGACCCTTGAGCGCGACCGGCTTGCATCCGAAACGCTGCGGACGAGCCTTGCCGGCGAGCGACAGATGATGGCGAACGAGGTCCACGATTCCCTTGCGCAGGGGCTCACCTACATGCGAATGCGAATGAGTCTGCTCCGCGACGCAATCCGCCAGGGCGACCCCACGCGCGCATTGAGCTACTGGATCGACGTCGACACCTCGCTCACCCATGCTCACCGGCGTCTGCGCGATTTGATCACCTACTTCCGCAGCCGGATGGATCCGCAAGGGCTGTTGCACGCGCTCACGGAGACGAGCGAGACCTTCCGCGACCGGACCGGCGTGGCGCTGGAATTCGTGAATGCCGCGCCCGGTTTCAATTTGCCTGTGGCGCGCGAGGTCTAGGTGTTCCACATCGTGCAGGAAGCGCTGGCCAACGTGTGCAAGCACGCCAACGCCCGGCGCGCGCGGCTCACGCTCGCCCCGAAAGACGGCGGCTATGAGATTCTGGTTGAAGACGACGGTGTCGGCATGGCTGCGGACCCGGCCGCCGGCGAGCGCGGCGAGGCTGGCCACTTCGGCATCGCGATCATGCGCGAGCGCGCCCGGCGCTTGAGCGGCGAACTGACGCTCGACAGCTCGCTCGGAGCCGGCACCCGGGTGCGGCTATACTTCCCTGCCGTCGAACCGGCGAACGAGGCCAGGCTATGAGCGAGACGATCAGCGTCGTCCTGATCGACGACCACGCGCTGTGCCGCCGCGGCCTCTCCGAGCTCCTGGAGCAGCGCGGCGGCATCAAGGTTCTCGGAACGACGGGAAACGCGGACGAAGCCGTCCGCCTGCTGCGCGAGGAGGGGCCGGACCTCGCGATCATGGACCTGCGGATGGCGCCGGTTGACGGGTTCGCGCTGCTTTCTCGCGTTCGCGCCGAGGGGATTGAAACGCCCGTCGTGGTGCTGACGATGAGCGACCTCAAGGATGATCTCGCCCGGGCGCTTCGTGCCGGCGCCCGCGGCTACCTGGTCAAGGACATGGATCCGGATGATGTGATCGACGCCATCCGCCGCACCGCGCGAGGCGAAATCGTGGTCGCGCCGTTGATGGCGGCGAAGCTTGTCGATCTGCTCGTACCCGGCAACGAGGGCAAGACGCGCGACGATTACATGAAGCAGCTGACCCAGCGCGAGCGCGAGATACTTCAGTACCTCGCAAGCGGCAAGAGCAACAAGGCAATCGCGCAGGCGCTCGACATCAGCCATGACACGGTGAAGCTGCACGTGCGTCACATCCTGTCGAAGCTGGGGCTCACGTCGCGCGTCGAAGCTGCGGTCTTCGCGGTCGAGCACCGGGTCGGGACGCAGCAGACGTAGGGTCAACGTCGGCGCTTCAAGCGGACGTTTCCGGCGCGAACCACTTGAGCTTTTCGCGCAGTCTCACCACCTCGCCGACGATGATCAGCGTCGGCGCCTTCAGTTCGCTTCGATGCACGATTCCCGGCAGCGTGTCCAGGTTGCCGGTCAGCACGCGCTGCTGCATCGTGGTTCCCTGCTGAATGATTGCGGCCGGTGTGGCGGCCGGCAAGCCGTGCGCGACCAATTGGCGGCACAGGACATCGACACCAAGCAGACCCATGTAGAACACAATGGTTTGACGGGGCTGCGCGAGCGCCGGCCAATTCAGCTTCACGTTGCCATCCTGCAGTTGGCCGGTAACGAACACCACCGACTGCGAGTAATCGCGGTGCGTCAGCGGTATGCCGGCGTACGACGCACAGCCGGCCGCGGCGGTGATGCCGGGCACCACCTGGAACGGGATACCTTCGGCGGCGAGGGTGGCGATCTCCTCGCCGCCACGCCCGAAGATGAACGGATCGCCGCCCTTGAGGCGTACCACGCGCTTGCCCTCCTTGGCCAGCCGCACCAGCAAATGATTGATGTCCTCCTGCGGCAGTGCGTGCTGCGCGCGCTCTTTGCCGGCGTAAATCCGCTCCGCTTCAAGCCGGACCAGATCGAGGACGGGCCGCGACACAAGGCGGTCGTACACCACGACGTCGGCCTGCTGCATGAGGCGCAGTGCCCGGAACGTGAGCAGATCCGGATCGCCGGGGCCGGCGCCGACGAGAGACACGTCGCCGCCGCCGAAATCGAGCCGTGCGTCGTCGAGCGTTTCCTGCAAGGCCTTGCGGGCGTCATTGTCGCGCCCGCTTAACGCGAGCTCGGCGATCGGGCCCTGCAGCACGCGTTCCCAGAAGCGACGTCGCTCGTTCGGCCTGAAGCGCGCCTTGACCTGGTCCCTGAACGCGGCCGCGAGCGTGGCCAGCCGCCCGTAGCCGGCCGGGAGCAGACTCTCCAGACGGGCGCGAAGCAGGCGCGCGAGAACCGGCGAAGCACCGCCGCTCGAAATCGCCACGATCAGCGGCG
>JBDTLY010000294.1:0-4635 GCA_039934535.1 Casimicrobiaceae bacterium
CCGAGCGCCTCCATCACCGCGCCCTGGTTCGCCTCCTCGACGTCGACGGTCAGCGCCTCGAACGGCTCGCAGGTGACGCCGTCGATCTCGCGCAGCACGACGCGAGGACGCGACACGGCAAGCTCGTAGCCTTCGCGCCGCATGTTCTCGATCAGGATGGTGAGATGCAGTTCGCCGCGCCCGGAGACGAGGAACGAATCGGTGTCGCCCGTCTCCTCGACGCGCAGCGCAACGTTGGTCAGCACTTCCTTCGCCAGGCGGTCGCGCAGGTTGCGTGACGTGACGTACTTGCCTTCGCGGCCGGCCAGCGGCGACGTGTTGACCTGGAAATACATCGACAAAGTAGGCAGGTCGACGTTGATCGGCGGCAGCGCCTCGGGCGATTCGATCGACGCGAGCGTGGTGCCGATCGCGAGATCATCGACGCCGGTGACGAGCACGATGTCGCCCGCCTCGGCGGACTCCACCGGCACGCGTTCCATGCCGGAAAACGCGAACACCTGGCCGATCTTCGCCTTCGGGGGAACGACGCCATCGGCGGGTGGACCATTGAGAATCGCCACTTCCTGCCCCGGCACGATGCGGCCGCGGCGGATGCGGCCGATGCCGAGGCGGCCGACGTAGCTCGAGTAGTCGAGCGCACTCACCTGGAACTGCAGCGGGCCGTCGGGATCGCCGACCGGCTGCGGCACCCGCGACATGATGGTTTCGAACAGCGCCTTCATCGATGCATCGGGCGGCGCGGCATGCGCTTTCGCGACGTTCACGTCCATCGTCGCCCAGCCGTTCAACGCCGACGCGTAGACGACGGGAAAATCGAGCTGGTCTTCCGTGGCGCCCAGCTTGTCGAAAAGCTCGAAGGTCTGGTTGACGACCCATTCCGGACGGGCGCCCGGACGATCCACCTTGTTGACGACGACGATGGGTGCCAAGCCCAGCTTCAGCGCCTTCAGCGTGACGAAGCGCGTCTGCGGCATCGGGCCTTCGACCGCGTCGACCAGCAGCAGCACACCGTCGACCATGCCGAGCACGCGCTCGACCTCGCCGCCGAAGTCGGCATGGCCGGGGGTGTCGACGATGTTGATCTGGGTGTCGTGGTACCGGATCGAGCAGTTCTTGGCGAGGATCGTGATCCCGCGCTCGCGCTCGAGGTCGTTCGTGTCCATCATCCGCTCGGCCACGTGGACGTGCTTCGCGAACGTGCCGGCCTGGACCAGCAACTTGTCGACGAGCGTCGTCTTGCCGTGGTCGACGTGGGCGATGATCGCGATGTTGCGCAGGGACGTGGGGGGCGTGGACATAGTGGCTTAAGGGGTCTTTGCAAACGCTGCACTGCTTCGGCGACGGATGCTGCGGTAAATTCTCGATTATAGCCCGTTTTGGAGGTTTCCAGCCAGAAATAATTCGCAAAATCCGAAACTTAGCCTATAATTACCGTTCGGGCGGCCGTTCCGGTCACCGCCCTCCCAAAGTGTGGGGTGCACGCGCCCGTTCGTCGCGCTGGTGCCCCGCAATTCCAGTTTTTAAAGCTGCCTGGACCGGAAATCCCGAAAGGGATGGGCCGCATCCAGGAGCATCCATGAGTATTGTTACGAGCTTTGCCGAGCTCGGACTGCGACCCGAACTCCTTCGGGCCGTGGAAGAAGCCGGCTATACGACGCCCACGCCGATCCAGGTGCAGGCGATTCCCGTCATCCTGGCGGGCAAGGATGTCATGGGCGGCGCCCAGACGGGCACGGGCAAGACCGCCGGCTTCGCGCTGCCGATCCTGCAGAAGTTCCTGCCGCTCGCGAATTCGAGCCCCTCGCCGGCACGGCATCCCGTGCGCGCGCTGATCCTCACGCCCACGCGCGAATTGGCCGTGCAGGTCGAGGAATCGTTCCGCACCTACGGCAAGCACACGAACCTGCGCTCGACCGTCGTGTTCGGCGGCGTGGACATCAAGCAGCAGCTTCCCATCGTGCGCGGCGGCATCGAGATCCTCGTCGCCACGCCGGGACGGCTGCTCGACCACATCGAGCAGAAGAGCGTCTATCTCGGGCAGGTCGAGATTTTCGTCCTCGACGAAGCCGATCGGATGCTCGACATGGGCTTCATCCCCGACATCAAGCGGATCATGGCGCTGCTGCCCGCGCGCGAGAAGCGGCAGAACCTGCTGTTCTCCGCGACGTTCTCGAGCGAAATCAAGAAGCTCGCCGACCAGCTCCTGAACGCGCCGCAATTGATCGAAGTTGCCAAGCGCAACACGGCGGCGGAAACGGTGTCGCAGTTCGCGTACAAAGTGCCGGCCGAAGCGAAGCGCGCGCTGCTCGAGCATCTCGTGCGCTCGCGCAATCTCACGCAGGTGCTGTGCTTCGTGCGCACCAAGCACGGTACGGCGCGCCTCGCGCGCCAGCTCGAAAAGGACGGATTTCGCACCGACGCGATTCACGGTGACAAGACGCAGCAGGCACGCATGGAAGCGCTCGATGCGTTCAAGGAAGGCAAGCTGCAGGTGCTGGTCGCGACCGACGTCGCGGCGCGCGGGCTCGACATCGACGACCTGCCCATCGTCGTCAATTACGAGCTGCCGCACACTCCCGAGGACTACATTCACCGCATCGGCCGCACCGGTCGCGCTGGCGCCTCGGGCGAGGCGATCTCGCTCGTCGCACCGGACGAGGAGCGCTATCTCGCCGACATCGAGCGGCTGCTGAAGAAGAAGGTCGACGTCGTGGCGGCCGAGGGATTCGACCTCGCGACCGCGCGCTTTGACAAGCCCGAGCGCGCCGCGCGCGGCAGGCCCGGCGAACGTCCGGCGCGTGCGCCGCGCGAAACCGCGCGTCCAAAGAGCGCGCCGGCAGCGGAGCGTGTCGCTCCTCCGCGCAGCGAACAGAGTGAACCCCGGCCGCCACGCGGGCCGAGCCATGGCGATATTCGCCGCGAGGAACGCGAACGCGCATACGCCCTCAATCCGGACCAGCCGGCAACGACGCGCCCGAGCGAGCCTGCCGCGCCCGCCGGAAGCGCCGCGCAGCGCAAGCCGTTCGGCCAAGGCAAGCAGGTTCCGGCGCTGCTCATGAAGCGCAAGAGCAGCGAGCCGGAAAAGGTTTGAATTCCCAGCGCGTCGCAGTGAGCCGCCGAAATTCCATGTCGCGCACCGCAATCCTGCTCCAGGCGCTGGTGCTGGTCGCATCCGCCGGCGTTGCGATCGAGGTCGGCGCTGCGGCACCCAGGACGTTCGTCGCGTCGAACGGCAGCGACACCAATCCTTGCTCGCTCATCTCGCCGTGCCGGTCGCTGGGTTCCGCGCTGCTACAGACCACCGCTGGCGGCGAGATTGTCGTTCTGGACTCTGCCGGTTATGGAACGGTCGTCATCGACAGGGCCGTCACCATTACCGTGCCCGAAGGCGTTTACGCGGGAATCACCGTGCCGGCTTACGGCATTGGCGTCAAGGTCGCCGCGGGAGCCTTCGATGTCGTGCTGTTGCGCGGATTGTCGATTAACGGCCAGGGTGCAGGCGCCGGCATCAAGCTGACGAGCGCCTTGAGCCTCGTGGTCGATCGCTGCACGATACGCGGCTTCGCGGATCCGGCGTTCTTTCCGGTGCCCACGGCGGCATTATGGGTGGAAGGGCCGGGCCGTTTTCACGTGCGCAATTCGTTTTTCGTCCGGAATTCAGTGGCGGTGCTGGTGGGATCAAGTACCGAACTCTATCGCGGCACGATCGAGCACTCGACCTTTGCAGAAACGGGATCCGGTGTCAGCGTCTTCGCCAGCATCGACCTCGTCGTGACCGATACCGTCATTTCCGGCACGTCGAATTCCAACTCAGGTACCGGTATCTCACTGGGATCCTCATCGGTGGACGCTTCGCGGATCCAGATCACCCGAACGTCGATCGGACATTTCGGTCAAGGCATTTCCGCTTCGAACGCAGTGTCCGTCAGCCACGTCTCGATCGCGGATTCCGACATTACCCAGAACGACACTGGCATCGTGGCCGACGTCGGCGGCTTCATCTGGCTCACCGGCACCCGCGTCACCCACAACGGCACGGGCGTTTCGGCGCTGTTGTCGCCCGTCGCCACGTCGGGCACCAATTTCTTCGCTTGGAATGGCACTGACGGCGGCCCCCTGTTGCCGCCGTCGGGGATCAAGTAATCGCGCCCCGTCCGCTCGCCAATGCGGGCGAACCACTGTAGGTCACACGGCTTTTCGCTGATAATGGCGAACGCGCTTCGCGCCGGTGATTTCCTTCGCCGCGCAAGTCGAACCCGATGACCGCCATCTCCACGCTTCCTGCCCTTTCCGTCACCGACCTCTCCGTTTCGTTCGTGTCGACGGAGCGGACGGTACATGCGGTGCGCAACGTCTCGTTCGAGGTCGGCCAGGGCGAGACCGTCGCCATCGTCGGCGAATCCGGCTCCGGCAAATCGGTTACCGCGCTATCGGTGATGCGCCTCGTCGAGCATGGCGGCGGCCGCATCGTGTCGGGCCGGCTCGACTTCGCGCGGCGCGACGGCTCGCGGATCGATCTCGCGCACGCCGACAGCGCCACGATGCGCGACATCCGCGGCGCCGAGATCGCAATGATCTTCCAGGAGCCGATGACCTCGCTCAATCCGGTCTTCACGGTGGGCGACCAGATCG
>JBDTLY010000295.1:0-4627 GCA_039934535.1 Casimicrobiaceae bacterium
CCACGGACGCGACAGCCAGATGCCGATGGCGACGCCGGAGACGATTGCGGCCGAGCCGGAGATCGCGACCAGCACGAGATGCTGCTTCGTGAGATAGACGATGTCCTTTTTGTAACGCAGGATTTCCGCGGCGAGCCCGCTGGCGTAGAGCCCCACCGCGATCCCGAGCGCGATGCCGGCGAGCACGAGGTAGGGCATCTTTGAATGCGGTGCGATGGCAGCGGCGCTCATGTGGCCCTGCCTTCCGCGAGCCGCGCGGCGACCGCATCGCGCGTGACCATGCCCACAACCACTCCCGCGGCGTCGACGCAGGCCAGCGATACCGCGCCATGCTCGAGGAACAGCGACGCGACGCGACGAAGGTCGTCGTCCGGGGAAACTGCCGGGGCCGTCGTCGCGATTCCGGCGGCGGCCGGCTTCATGACATCGCGCACGTGGATCAGTCGCAACCGCTTCAGCGTGCGGTCGCTGCCGACGAAGTTCGCGACGAACGCGTCGGCGGGACGCGCGAGCAATTCGTCGGGGGCCGCGAACTGCACGAGTCGCCCGGAATGGAAGATCGCGATACGGTCCGCCATCTTCACCGCCTCGTCGATGTCGTGGCTGACGAACAGGATCGTCTTGCGCAGCTTTTGCTGCATCCGCAGGAATTCGTCCTGGATCGCCTCGCGGTTGACGGGGTCGAGCGCTGCGAACGGCTCGTCCATCAGCAGCACCGGTGGATCGACGGCGAGCGCACGCGCGACGCCCACACGCTGCGCCTGTCCGCCGGAAAGCTCGTTGGGATAGCGGTCCGCGAACTGCGCCGGCGGCAGCGCGAGCATCGACAGCAGCTCTTCGGCGCGGCCGCGCCGACGACTCGCATCCCAGCCGAGGAGGCGCGGCACGACGCCGATGTTCTCGGCGACGGTCATGTTCGGAAAAAGCCCGATCTGCTGAATGACGTAGCCGATGCCGCGGCGTAGCAGCACCGGATCCACCGTGTCCGTGTCGCGGCCCGCGATGAATATCTTGCCGGACGTCGGCGCGACGAGCCGGTTGATCATCCGCAGCGTCGTCGTCTTGCCGCAGCCCGACGGACCCAGCAGCACGCAGGTCTCGCCCTCGCCGACCTCGAAGCTCACGCCGTCGACGGCCCGCACCGTCCCCTGCGGCGTCGCGTACGTACGGGTCAGCGCTTCCAGCCGGATCATGGCGTCACGGCAAGGTGGCGCTCTGCGCCATCCCCTTCGGGGTCAGCCGCCTCTGCAGCCACAGCAGCGAATAGTCGGCCGCGATCGCGAGCAGGCCCAGCGTAAGCGCGCCGGTGATGAGCTGGCGAATGTCGGATTGCGAAATCCCGCGGCTGATGAACGTGCCGAGGCCGCCGGCGCCGATGTACGCGGCGATCGCGGTGACGCCGATGTTGATGACGACCGCGACGCGGATGCCGGCGATGATCACCGGCAGCGCGATCGGAATCTCGACCCGCGCGAGGCGCTGCGTCACGGACATGCCCATGCCGATCGCCGCCGAGCGCGTCGCCGGATCGACGTTGCGGATCGCGGTGTAGGTGTTGCGGATGATCGGCAGCTGCGCGTAAAGCATCGCGGCGATGACCGCGGGCAGCCAGCCGATCCCCTGGCCGATCTTCGACAGGATCGGGATCAGGACGCCGAAGAGCGCGATCGACGGAATCGTCATCACGATCGAGCCGAGGTAGAGGACTGTGTCGGCGGTGCGCTGGCTCTGCGTGATCGCGATGCCGAGCGGGACGCCGGTGACGATCGCAACGCCGACAGCGACGCTGACGATCGACAGGTGCTCGAGCGTTCGCTCGCCGATCGCCGGCAGGTTGTGCAGGATGAACGCCAGCGTTTCCACTAGTCCTCCTTGAGGGGGCAGTGTTTCAAATGCATTCCGGTTGGTCAATCGGAGGACTCGGATCCACGCGGCGCCGAAATCATGCGATAGTTACACTTCAACCTGTCCGCTGCCATCGCCATGACCCCTCGCACGCCGCCGCGACTATCCCTGCTCGAGCGCCTCGACCAGGGCCCCGTGATCTGCGCCGAAGGCTACCTCTTCGAGCTCGAGCGCCGCGGCTACCTGCAGGCGGGCGCCTTCGTGCCCGAGGTCGTGCTCGAATTTCCGGAGGTCGTCACCCAGCTGCACCGCGACTTCGTCCACGCGGGCTCGGACGTCGTCGAGGCACTCACCTACTACGCGCACCGCGAAAAGCTGCGCGTCATCGGCCGCGAGGGCGAACTCGAGTCGATCAACCGCCTGGCGCTCGACCTCGCGAAGCTCGTTGCCGAGGACACCGGCGCGCTCTTCGCCGGCGACATCTGCAACACCAACGTGTTCGATCCGGCCGACCCCGAGTCGCACAAGGCCGTGCGGGAGATGTTCGAGGAGCAGGTCGGTTGGGCGGTCGACGCGGGCGTCGATTACATCGTGGGCGAGACGTTCTCGTGGGCACAGGAAGCGCTGATCGCACTGGAGGTGATCAAGGCCGCGAAGCAGACGGCGGTGATCACGCTGGCGATGCATCAGGAGGACGTCACGCGCGACGGCGTAGGCGTGGCGGACGCCTGCAAGCGGCTCGCCGATGCCGGCGCAGATGTGGTCGGCCTCAATTGCATCCGCGGCCCGGAGACGATGCTGCCGCTGCTGAAGGAGATCCGCGGCTCGTTGAAAGGGCACATGGCGGCGCTGCCGGTGCCGTATCGCACGCACGAAAACGAGCCGTCGTTCCAGTCGCTGCGCGACACGCACTGGCACGGCGACTGGGGCAAGCGGCCGTTCCCGATCGCGCTTGATCCGTTCACCTGCAACCGCTTCGAGATCGCCGAATTCGGACGGGCCGCAATGGCGCTCGACATCCGTTATCTCGGCGTCTGCTGCGGCGCGGGGCCGCATCACATTCGCGCCCTCGCCGAAGCCGTGGGAAAGCATCCGCCGGCGAGCAAGTACTCCGCCGACATGTCGAAGCACGCGTTCCTTGGCTCGCACGAGCGGATCAAGCAGGTGCAGAAGGACTACGCCGGAAAACTGTAGCAGTTTCGTCATCCCGCGAAAGCGGGAATCCAGCGTTTTTAGTCGAACGTCACTGGGTCCCCGCCTTCGCGGGGACGACGCGTATGAGGAAGGCCCGATCAATCGGCGCGCTGCGGAATCGCCGGGTCGATCACGTAGTAGTCGCCCGCGTGGACGTCCCTCCAAAGCAAAAAAAACCCCGCGATTCACTCGCGGGGCTGCGATTGGTAGGCCGTGCAGGGATCGAACCTGCGACCAACGGATTAAGAGTCCGCTGCTCTACCAGCTGAGCTAACGACCCAATGCAAAATCGGTTTCGCGGCAGGCCCTGGCAGCAGCGACCTGGTAGGCCGTGCTGGACTTGAACCAGCGACCAACGGATTAAAAGTCCGCTGCTCTACCAACTGAGCTAACGGCCCGCCGAAAGGGGGCGATTATAGCCCGAGACGGGCCGCCGCCTCAAACGATTGCGACGCCGGTCAGTGGGTCTCGCGCAGCAGGAAATCGGGCAGCGTCGAGAAGCCGATGCCCTCGTCGGCGAGCGCTTCGGATTCTTCCTTCGACGCCTGGCCCCGGATGGCGCGCGGGGGCGCCTCGTCGTAGTGGATCTTGCGGGCTTCCTCGGGAAACCGCGGGCCGACGTTTTCGGCGCTGCGGACCATCTCGCGCAGCTTCGCCATGAGCTCCGCCGGCAATCCGGCAATGGCCTGTTGCCCTGGCGCGGCCTCCGCGGGGGCAGCGTCGCTTGCAGTGGGCCTGACCGCGGAGATGCCGCCCTTGCGCACTTTCGCGGAAGGGATGCGCGCAACGCCCGCGTCGTCGCACACCGGGCAGCGGACCATCCGCGTCTCGGACTGGCGCGCGAATTCCTCCGACGAGCCAAACCAGCCCTCGAAGCGATGACCCTGCCCGCACGCCAATTCGAAAATGATCATGATCGGAAAACGTCCTAAGGGCTCGCCGCGTTGACTATCCGCTGCGCTCCACCCGCCATATCTGGTACTTCAACGCCGCGAGACAACCGCCGACGATCGAAAAGAACGCAAGAAACGAGCCCACCGCGAGGGTCGACAGCCCCGTTATACCCTGCCCGATCGTGCACCCCAACGCCGTCACCCCGCCGAAGCCCATCAGGATGCCGCCGGCGACGTGGTTCACGAGGTCCTCGGTCGTCGTGAAGCCTTCCCAGCGAAACGTCCGGGTCGCCAGCGCCATCGCCGCGGCACCCACGACCATCCCCAGCACCCCCGCGATGCCGAACGTCAGCACGCGCGACGTGTCCGTCCAGTAGACCATCAGCTCGAGGAGGTAGGCGACCGGCGCGACGAAACTGAACGACTCCATGCGCCCGGTGTTGGTCGCGACGAATTTCTCCTCGAGCGTCGCGGGGTCCTCCGCGAGATGCCCGACGTGCCCGGAGAGATACCAGCCGGCGACGACGACGGCGCCGATGACCACGCCGCCGACGATCATTTCGCGCGTCGTGCGGAACGCGCGGTTCGAAAACACCCACGCCGCGATGCCGCCGGCGACGAGCCACGGCACCCACGCCTTGGCGGTGGTCGCAAGCCCCAGATGGGCGAGCACGGTGGGCAGGTCGGAGGTCGGT
>JBDTLY010000296.1:0-4624 GCA_039934535.1 Casimicrobiaceae bacterium
CGGTCTCGATTCCCGCCTACGGCGCGCTGATCCGCAAGGTCGCTTTCCCGCACGAGATCGTCGTCTATGCGTCTGTCGCGGCGACGTTCGCGCTGCAGTTCGCGGGCTATCTTGTCGTGCTGGCGGTGCTCTTCGCGTTCGGCGAGCCCGTGCGCTTCGAGGGCCTGCTGCTCGCGATTCCGGTCTGGGCCGTACTCGCGCTGGGGATCACCGGGCTCGCGCTCGCGCTCGCCGCGCTGCAGGTGTTCGTGCGCGATGTCGAGCATGTCCTTGCGCCGCTCTTGACCGTCCTCATGTACCTGACGCCGATCCTGTATCCGCTCGCGATGGTTCCCGCGGGCGTGCGGCCGTGGGTCGCGGCCAATCCGTTCGGCTGGCTCGTGGACCGGCTCCGCGATGCGCTGCTCGACGGCCGTCTCGCGCTGCAATGGGGCGACGCCGTCGCGCTCGCCGTCGCGGCCGCGATGTTTGTCTCCGGGCGGTGGATATTCCGGAAGCTGTCCCCGAACTTCGACGACTTTGTATGAGTGCCCTGCTTTCACTGCACGACGTCGGCAAGGATTACGCGAAAGTCGACTCGCGCGGCGGCCGGCTGCGGCTCGTCGTCGACCTGCTGCGCGGCCGCCCCGCGGCGCACGTGTTCCGCGCGCTCGACGGCGTCACGCTCGAGCTCAACCGCGGCGAATCGATTGGCGTGATAGGCGAGAACGGCGCCGGCAAGTCGACGCTGCTGAAGATCGTCGCCGGGGTGGTCAAGCCCACGCGCGGCACGGTGGACGTCAACGGCCGCATCGGCGCGCTGCTCGAGCTCGGCTCCGGCTTTCATCCCGAGTACACCGGGCGCGCGAACATCGAGCTCGCAGCGGCGCTGCTCGGGCTCTCGCCCGCGGAGATCGCGGCGAAGCGCGACGAGATCATCGCGTTCGCCGACATCGGCGAGCACATCGACGAGCCGATCAAGCACTACTCGTCGGGGATGGTCGTGCGCCTGGGCTTCGCGGTCGCGACCACGCTTGCGCCGGACATCCTCATCACGGACGAGGTGCTCGCCGTCGGCGACGAGTCGTTCCAGAAAAAATGCGTCGCATGGATGGAGCGCTACCTCGACGGCGGCGGCACGCTGCTCATGTGTTCCCACAGCATGTACCACGTCCAGAAGCTGTGCCGGGACGCGCTGTGGCTGAAGGACGGCCGCGTCGAGCGCAGCGGACCCGCGGCCGATGTCACGCAGGCCTACCTTGCGTATCACGAGGAGCGGGGCGCAAAGCGCAAGCAGCCGATCGAAGCCCCGTACGCCGCGGCGGCCGGCGTCTACGCGGTGCAGACGCTCGACCTCGTCCCGGGAGACATCATCGAGCAGGGCGCCACCCTCTCGCTCTCGGGCGAGGTGTTCTCGCCCGACGGCCGCGCGCCGGTCGTGCTTATCGGCATCGTGCGCGCCGACGGCACGCCGGTGTACGGCGTCGCGACCGACATGGACGGCGTCGCGCCGCGGCGCGTGGCCGCCGATCGCTTCGCGTACGCGCTGACGCTGCCCCGCGTGATGCTGCTGCCGGGCAAGTATTTCGTTCGCGCGCACGCGCTCGACCCGGAGGGCGTGCGCCTCTTCGACAACGTCGAGCGTCCGCTCGTCGTCACCGGGCAGACGCGCGAGATGGGACTCGTGCGGCTCGAGCACCGCTGGGAAACCGGCGCCGCGGACGCAGGGTGAATTCCGGTCGCGCAACCGGGGGTGCCGCCGCGCGTCCCGCTCGCGGCGTCCTGCACGTGATCCACGGTCACGGCGGCGGCACCGAGCATCACGCCCGCGCGCTGATCGACGCCTCGCGCACGCGGTATCGCCATCATCTCGCGATCGCGGTCGGCGACCGCTGGCAGCTCGAAGCGCACCAGGACGACGGATCGGTGCGCGCCTTCGAGCTCGCGCGCGGCGACGGAGAGTCGTGGCCGGTGTTCGTCGGCGGGCTGTGCGCGACGTTTCGCATCGACGTGCTCCACCTGCACAACATCACCGGCTGCCGCGACGGCATCTTCGAGGCGCTCACGGCGCTCGACGTTCCCTACGGCTACACGACCCACGACTTCACGTTTGCCTGCCCGACGATCCTGTTCCTCGGCGTCGACGGCATGTACTGCGGCGCGCGGACGGAGGCGTCCTTTTGCGCGCGCTGCCTCGAAGCGCAACCCGCGTTTGCCGGAATCGACATCGTCGCGTGGCGCGACCGGCATCGGGCCCTGCTCGCGCGCGCGTCGTTCCTGCTCGCGCCGTCGCGATGGGCGGGCGACACGCTGGCGAAGTACTACGTCGAGCCGCCGGTCGATGTGATTCCGCACGGCGCGCCGGGCGCGTGGGCGATGCGCTCCGAGGGCGCGGAAGACGACGACGCGCGCACACTCGATCCGCGGCGTGACGCGACGCTCGAATTACCCGACGATGGCGTTGCGACCATCGCGGTCCTGGGCGCGGTCGGCCCCGACAAGGGTGCGCGCCGGCTCGAGCGTCTCGCGGATCTCGTGCGTGCGACGGGCGCGCGCGTGCGCTTCGTGCTGATCGGCTACATGGACGTCGAGCACGGGCCGTGGCAAAGCGCCGACGCGGTGCTCACCGTGCACGGCCGCTACGATCCGCGCGAGCTGCCAGGACTTTTCGCGCGCTACCGCGTGCGCCTCGTCGCGTACCCGTCGGCGGGTCCGGAGACGTTCAGCTTCACGCTGTCCGAAGCATGGGCGGCAGGTTGTCCCGTCTACGTGCCGCCGTTCGGCGCCCTTGCCGAGCGCCTCGAAGGCACCGGCGCCGGCTGGGCATGGACCGACGGGGAGTGGCGCGACGAAGCGAAGATGCTCACGCGCATCGTCGCGGCGGTCGCCCCGGAGAATGCCGCTGCGCTTGCCACCGCGTCGGAATGCGCGGCCCGTGTTCCGCAGCCGACGCTCGCCGCGATGGCGGAGCGCACGCTCGCGCACTACGACCAGGCGATCTCCTCCGGCGGTGCGCGCTCGGCGCTCCTGCGGCCGTTCGAGTGGGCGCGGGCGCGGGGCGCGGAACAAAATCCGTGATTGCCTCCGCCGAATGCGCCGAATGGGTCGCGCGCGGACGCACCCACCAGTGGGAGGGCCGGCCGGTCGACGCGATGCTGTGCTTTCGCCGCGCAATCCGCGCCGATCCCCGCTCGGCGGATCCTCATTTCGAGCTGGGTGAGGTGTTCTGGCAGTTCGGGCGCGCCGACGATGCGCTTGCCGCATGGCGCGAGGCCGCGCGCCTCAACCCAGCATTTCTCGCGGCGTGGCAGGCGCTCGCCGAAGCGTTGCTCGCAATCGGTAACGCGACGGAGGCGCGCGCCGCGGCAGAGCAGGTGCTCTCGCTCGCGCCCGGCAATACGCGCGCCGAACTGATCGCCGCCATCGCGCGGATGATGGACGACGGCGCGGCCGCCGATCCGTCGCTCGCCGCCGCCATCGATGCCGCGCTGCAGCGCGAGCCTGCGCTTGCAGGTGTTGCCACACTGTCGGGCTCGCTGGCCGTCGCGCTGGACCGCACGCCGCCGACGCCGGAACGCGGCGCGCTCCTCGCGCGGCTCGCCGGAACGCCGGAACTGCTGACGCGGATGCCTTTGCTGCTTGTTGCGCTCGCGGTGGAACACACCGCCGATGCATCCGCCCCCGAAGCGAAGACGCAGCAGGCGGCGGTGCTGGCAGCGGTGCGTTCGCGAAGCGACGCCGCGCCCGACGTCGAGGCGCTGCGAAGGATTGCGGTCGCCGTGGCGCGATTCGACCGGGCTGCCGCCGACGAAATCGCGACGCGCCACGCGATGCTGTGCGCCGCGTCGATGACGCCGCCCGTGCCGCTGGTGTGGCCGCGCCGCACCGCGGGCGACGCGACGCGTGTGCTTGTGCTAGCGACCGGGATGGGCAACGAATCCGCCGCGATCGACGCGATCGCGAATCTCGCGTCGGATTCTTTTGCGGTGACCGTCGCGGGCACCGGCGCGCCTCGCGACTCCCTGCCGCCCGGGGTGGCGCAGTGGATCCTGCCGACTTTCCTTGACGTCGCTGCCGCCAAGGCGATTGCCGCGCTCGACGTGGATGTCCTGATCGATGCCGCCGGCCTCGCGGCGGCGACCGGCCCCCTGCTTGCGCAGCATCCGGCGCGGCAAGTCTGGACGATCGCCGCGCTGCCGCACATGAGGCCGCTCGTCGACCGCGCGTTCGGCGATGTCGACATGATTACCGACGCGCTGCGCGAGCTGCATCGCGCACGCGACGCCACGGGCGAATGTCCATTGGGCGCGAGCGCGATGGCCGGGCTCTGGACGGAAAGCCTGCGCGCGCACCAGCAGGGCAACCGCGCCGCGGCGCTCGAAGGCTACGCACGCGTGCTGGCGCTGCAGCCGGGGTTTGCGCCTGCTCACTACCTGTCCGGCGTCGCGCAGCGGGAGGAGGGGGCGGATGCCGCCGCGCGCGCCGCGTTTGCCGCGGCGCTGGCCGCGGCACCGGGCTATGCCGAGGCCAGGATCGCCGCAGCGAATTCAGCGATCGCGGCAGGCGACCTCGATATCGCCGTCGCGATTTGCGACCAGGGGCTTGCCGTGGCGCCGGCCGACGCGGGCCTTTTCCGCACACGCGG
>JBDTLY010000297.1:0-4578 GCA_039934535.1 Casimicrobiaceae bacterium
GCGGCTGGCAAGCGGACAAGCGGCAGGTCAAGTGCCAAAGCTGCAACGCGATCTCCGTGCTCGATCCGAAGCGCCAGGCCCAGAACTGCGAATTCTGCGGTTCCGCGCAGCTCGTCCCGTATGAAGAGACAAAGCCGGCGTTCCGCCCGGAGAGCGTGCTGCCGTTCAAGCTGTCCGAAAGCGCGGCGCGCGATGCGATCCGCGCGTGGTACGGCAAGCTGTGGCTCGCGCCGAACGCGCTCAAGCGCCGCGCGATGACGGACACGGTGCGCGGGGTCTACCTGCCGTACTGGACCTTCGACGCGCGCGTCGACGCCGCGTGGACGGCCGAGGCTGGCCACTATTACTACACGACCGAGACCTACTCCGAGGGCGGGCAGACCCGCACGCGCGAGGTGCAGCACGTGCGCTGGGAGCCGGCGGCCGGCAGGCTCCAGCATTTTTTCGACGACGACCTCGTGTGCGCGTCCGTCGGCGTCCACTCCGAATTGCTGCGGGGGATCGAGCCGTTTCCGACCGGGGACCTCAAGCTCTACGACGCCGGCTACGTTGCCGGCTGGGTCGTCGAGCGCTACCAGATCGACCTCGTCGCGGCGGCGCAGCGTGCGCGTGACGCGATGGACGCCAAGTTGCAGGCGTTGTGCGCGCAGCAGATTCCGGGCGACACGTTTCGCAACCTCGTGGTGCGCTCCGACTACTCGGGCCAGACGTTCAAGCACATCCTCGCGCCCGTGTGGCTGCTGTCGTACACCTACCGCGCGCGGGCATTCCAGTGCGCGCTGAACGGCGTGACGGGCGCCGTGCGCGGCGAATATCCGAAGAGCCCGTGGAAAGTCGCGCTCCTGGTGCTCGCGATCTTCATCGTCGTCGTGATCGCGCTGTCGCTGGGCGGCAGGAATTGAGCGGCGCGTGCTACGCTGACCCCGGTACGATCACGACGGAGAGACGATGCACGCGGCGATAATCACCGGAGTCTCGCGTGGCCTGGGCGAGGCGCTCGCGACCGAACTGCTCGAACGCGGCGCGATGGTGGTGGGCGTCGGCCGGACGGCCAGCGCCCGGCACAAGGGCGAGCGTTACCGGCACGTCGCCTGCGACCTCGCGCATCCAGCGGTGGTCGCGGCCGCGGTGCTGCCCGCCCTGCGCGACCTCGCGCTCGACAAGCCGTCCGCGGTGACGCTCATCAACAACGCGGCGGTCGCCACGCCGGTGGGCCTGGTCGGCCGGCTCGACGCGGCGGAAATCGAGTCGGCGATCGCGACCAACATCGCCGCGCCGCTCGTCATGGCGGACCTCTTCTGCCGCGCATTTCCCGGTGCGTCGCCGAAGCGCCGCATCATCAACATCTCGTCCGGTGCGGCGCAAAACGCGATTGCGGGAAGCGCCCCCTATTGCATGTCGAAAGCGGCGCTCGAGATGCTGACGCGCGCGGTCGTTGCCGATTACCCGGACCCGTCGCTCGAATGCATCACGCTGCGGCCCGGAATTTTCGAGACCGGGATGCAGCAGTACATGCGGAGCCGCGATCCGGCCCATTTCCCGAGCGTCGCGTTGTTTCGCGGCTTCAAGGAACAGGGCATTCTCAAGGATCCGGCGGACGTCGCCCGGCGCATCGTCGCGAAACTGGTGCTTGGCCCGGTCGAAAATGGCCGGTTGTACGCGCACACGGATCTCGACGGCTAGTTATTTCCTGTTCGCGAGCGACGACAGCGCGTCCGGCAGCGCGCGCGGCGTCTCGACGATGACATCCGCGCCGGCCCGCTCGAGCTCGGCGCGCGGGCCGTAGCCCCACAGCACCCCGGCGGCGCGCACGCCGTTCGCATGCGCCGCCCGCACGTCGTGCTCCCGGTCGCCGATCATCGCGCAGTCACCGGGGTCGAGGTTTGCGCGTGCGAGAAGGTGCGCCACGAGCGTCGCCTTGTCGTCGAGCGTGCCCGCAAGATCGACGCCGCAGACGCTCGCGAAGTGCGGCGCGAGGCCGAAGTGCTCGATGATCCGTTCCGCGTACGGCTGCGGCTTCGACGTGCACACGTGAAGCGTGGGGCCGGCGGCCGCCAGCGCGGCGACGGCGTTCGCCATGCCTTCGCAGACGAAATTCTCGCGCCAGCCGGTCTCCGCGTAACGCGCGCGGTAATGCGCCAGCGCACTTTCGATCCGAGACGGGTCGTCGGTAGCGAGGAGCTGCGCAAACGAGCGGCGCAACGGCGGTCCGACGCATGCGCGCAACTCGTCTCGGGTCGGCGCGCGCGCGCCAAGCAATGAGAGCGCGTGCAAGATAGAACGCGAGATGCCGTCGAAGTTATCGGTCAGTGTGCCGTCGAGATCGAACAGCAGGACCGCCGGCAGGCGGGGCGGCGAGGCAATCGTCATCGGTTCGATCCGGATCAGCGCGTGGAGGGCCGCAGGCGCAGCCGGTAGTCGACGAGCGCGCCGGCGTTGCCGGCTTCCCACACGAGGCAGAATTCGCGGGCAAAGGGGGCCTGATACACGCCGGCGTCGCTGCGCACGAAGCCGCGCGCGATCGGCGAAAGCGCCGCCGCGCCTTCGCGATACCGGATCTCGAAGGCCACGGGTTCCGTCGCGTCAAACGTGTAGTCGAGCCGGTCGCCTTGCGCGAGACGGACGCAATCCTCGCGAATCTCGTAGGGCGGCAGCGCCATCCCTTTGACGATTCTGGGCGCTTCCGCGGTGAGGGGTGTTGCCGCGCATCCGAAGAGCCAGCAGGGTCCGATCAGCGCCGCGACGGCGCGACGCGCACCGCCCGACGGCATCATCGCCTCTGCTTGCGCCGCGCGCGCCAGTCCTCGGCCAGGATTGCGTAGCGCACATGATCCCGCCAGCGGCCGGCGATCCGCAGGTAACGCCGCGAAAAGCCCTCGCGCACGAAGCCGGCGCCGAGCACCAGCGCGTGCGAGCGCGCGTTGCGCGGCTGCACGTTGACTTCGACGCGATGCAGGCGGAGCGTGCGAAAGGCGAATTTGAGCGCAAGAGCGAGCCCCTCCGCCATGTGGCCGCTGCCCGCGTGAGGTGCGAAGGCGTAGTAACCGAGGTAGGCGCTGTGAAACGAGCCACGGACGATTTCGCTGAAATTGAACACGCCGACAATCGTGTCGTCGTCGATCCGGCGGACGAGGAGGCCCGCATGCGTCGCCGTGTGCGGATCGCGCCGCGTGCGCAGGCCGAAGCGCGCGACGTAATCGTGGAAGCCCGCGACCGCCTGCGGCGCGCGGACCCATGCCCCGTGCAGGCGTTTGCTTGCGCGCACCGCCGCCAGAAAGGCGTCGGCGTCGCGGCGCCGCGGCAGGCAAATGTAGACGCGGGCGCCGCGGTGGAGGGCGATCGGCGCACGGTGCCTGGCGGGGGTTGGCATAATGGCAATCTTACCTTCTGTCGGGAATCCCCTGATGAGCAAGTGGGTGCAAGGCAAGCTGGTCGGCAGGAAGAGCTGGACTGACCGCCTCGTGTCGATCGAGATCGCGGCACCCGAAGTCACGTTTGTCGCCGGTCAGTTCGCGCGCCTCGGACTGCCGGCTCCGCCCGGTTCGAAGGAGGAAATGGTCGGCCGGCCCTATTCGTTCGTGAATCCTCCCGACGCGCCACGGCACGAGTTCTTTTTCAACGTCGTCCCCGGCGGGCCGCTCTCGCCACGCCTTGCCGTGCTCGAGGCCGGCAATCCCGTTTGGCTCCTGCCGAACGCGAATGGCTTTTTTACGGTGTCCGAGGTGCCCGAGGCCGAAGCGCTGTGGTGCATCTCGACCGGGACCGGTCTGGGGCCGTTCCTGTCGATCCTGCGCACCGCGGAGCCCTGGGAGAAGTTCGCGCGCGTGGTCCTCGTCCACGCGGTGCGCATTCCGGCGGACCTTGCGTATCGCGACGTCGTCGACGGTGTCCTCCGCGCGCACTCCGGCGCGTTTACCTATATACCGGTGGTGAGCCGCGAGCCGCATCCCGGCGCGCTGCCGGGGCGCATTCCCGCGCTGATCGACGATGGCCGCCTCGAGGCGCGCGCGGGGCTCGTGCTGGCGGCCGCCAACGCGCACGTGATGCTGTGCGGCAATCCGGCGATGGTCGACGACGTGCAGGCGGTGCTCGCGGCGCGCGGGATGAAGCGGCACCGGCGGCGGGAGCCCGGCCAGATCACGCTGGAAACGTACTGGTGATCAGTCCGCGAGGTTCCGCTCGACGATTTCCGCGACGTCGGGCGAAAGTTCCGGCGCGCTCGCGATCTTCTGCAACGCGGCCCGCTGCAGCGTGTGGCGCGGCTCGGCAAACTGCCGCCACAGATTGAATGCGCCCGTCAACGACGCGGCGAGCTGCGGATTGCGGCGGTCGAACGACAGGATCTGGTCGCTGACGAAAGCGTAGCCGGACCCGTCCGTCTGGTGGAAGGCGAGCCAGTTGCGGCGCGCGAAGGTCGCCACCAGCGCGCGCACGCGGTTGGGATTGCGCGCGTCGAACTTTGGATGCGCGAGCAGCGCGCGCACGCGCACAAGCGTGTCAGGCCGCTGCGACGCCGCCTGCAACGCGAACCACTTGTCGAGCACCAGCGGCTCGTCACGCCACTTCGCCTCGAAGCGG
>JBDTLY010000298.1:0-4552 GCA_039934535.1 Casimicrobiaceae bacterium
GGTCCCGGCGGCGATGCGCACGATGCCGTCGATCTCCGGCGCATCGGCGGCCGAGCGCGCAAGCGCCGTCCTGCCTTCGTGCCCGTCGACCAGCACGGTCATGGTGTCTCCAACGTGGCGCGCGAGCCGCGCGGCGCTGATCGAAGCCTGCGCCGCCATGAAGCGCGCGCGGCGCTCTTCCTTCACGTCCTCGGCTACCGGGTCCGGCAGCGCGTTCGCCGTCGCGCCATCGACCGGCGAATAGGCGAAGCAGCCGACGCGGTCGAGCTGCGCGGCCTCGAGGAACAGGAGGAGCTCATCGAATTCGCGCTCGGT
Source organism: Casimicrobiaceae bacterium (assembly GCA_039934535.1). Classification (GTDB taxonomy): domain Bacteria; phylum Pseudomonadota; class Gammaproteobacteria; order Burkholderiales; family Casimicrobiaceae; genus CAIWHR01. The sequence continues at coordinate 316 of JBDTLY010000298.1, forward strand.
CTCGCCGGGGAAGCCGACGATGAACGTGCTGCGGATGGTGAGGTCCGGACGCGCCGCGCGCCACGCCTCGATGCGCCGCAGCGTGCCTTCCGCGTTCGCCGGGCGCTTCATCAGCTTGAGGATGCGCGGCGACGCGTGCTGGAATGGCACGTCGAGGTAGGGGAGAAGGCCGCCTTGCGCCGGATCCGCCGTCATCAGGGTGATCGCCTCGTCGACGTGCGGATACGGGTAGACATAGTGCAGGCGCACCCATGCGCCGTGCGCGCGCGCCAGCGCGTCGAGGGCCGTCGCGAGCTCGGTCATCCGCGTCTTCACCGGGCGGCCCTGCCAGAAGCCCGTGCGATAGCGGACGTCGACGCCGTACGCGCTCGTGTCCTGCGATATCACGAGCAATTCGCGCACGCCGACCTGCAGCAGGCGTTCCGCTTCCGCCAGGACCTCGCCGATCGGGCGACTGACGAGGTCGCCGCGCATCGCGGGAATGATGCAGAACGTGCAGCGGTGGTTGCAGCCCTCGCTGATCTTGAGATACGCGTAGTGGCGCGGCGTCAGCTTGATCCCTTGCTTCGGCACGAGGTCGACGAACGGGTCGTGCGGCTTCGGCAGGTGCAGGTGCACCGCCGCCATCACTTCGGCTGTCGCGTGCGGACCCGTCACCGCGAGCACTCTGGGGTGCGCGGCGCGGACGAAGTCGCCGCCCTGCTTGGCGCCGAGGCAACCCGTGACAATGACCTTGCCGTTTTCGGACAGCGCTTCGCCGATGGCGTCGAGCGATTCCGCGACCGCGGCGTCGATGAAGCCGCACGTGTTGACGACGACCAAGTCCGCGCCGTCGTAGGTCGGCGCGATGTCGTAGCCCTCGGCCTTGAGCTGCGTGAGAATTTGCTCGGAATCGACGAGCGCCTTCGGGCAGCCGAGCGAGACGAAGCCGACGCGTGGCGGCGCGGGGCGAGGTTTCAGCGAATTCATCGGGCGGTGCGCCGCAGCAAGAACGGCGGTGGAACGCGCATGTTGCGGCGCGTGTGCGCGGCTTAGCGCTTCTTGCCCTCGTCTGGTGCGTCTTGCGGCGCAGCAGCGAAGTTGGGAAACGGGAACGCGGAGAACATTCCGCGCGTCTGGTCCTGCATGCGCTGCTGCATGTCCATGAACAGCTTCGCGCTCTGCTCGAGGTAGTTGCCGAGCATGCCTTGCATCGCCGGCGCCTGCATCTGCATGAACTGCTTCCACAAGTCGGGCGTCAGCATCATCTTGTCGCCGTAAATCTGCTTCGCCTGGTCCTGCAGCTTTTTCTGGATCGCCATGAACGCCTTGACGTTCTGCTCGATGTAGCTGCCCATGATCGTCTGCTGGGCGCTGCCGTAGAAGCGGATCATCTGCGCCAGCATCTCCGAGCTGAACATCGGCATGCCGCCGGCCTCCTCCTCGAGGATGATCTGCAGCAGGATCGTGCGCGACAAATCGTCGCCGGTCTTGGCGTCGATGACCTGGAAGTCAATGTTGTCCAGCACCATCTGCTTGACGTCGGCGAGCGTGATGTAACCGCTGCTCGCGGTGTCGTAGAGGCGCCGGTTCGGGTACTTCTTGATGGTGCGCGGGGTCTCGGACATGCCGGCCTCCTGGAATCGAGGCAGCCATTATAACCCACTGATTTATCGGGCGTTTGAATTTGGAGGGTGGCTGGCCCATCGCACTTGGTGCAATGCAGCAAAAAGTCCTTGACTTCGGGGTTTCCCGTCCCTACAATGAGTTTTGTGCGATGCAGCATTCCTGTCAGGCCGATGAGGCCGCCACGGGGGCGAACCAAGGCTCCCGGAAGAACAGGCGGCGCATCCGGATTCAACGTCCGGTCGGGGTTCGACCGGCTAACTGACGATGAAAGGTCACCTCATGTACAACGCCACCGAACAATTCGCTGAATTCAACAAGGCCGGCGTCGCGCAAGCGACCAAGCTCGCCGCGCTCGCGATCGAAAACGCCGAGAAGCTGGCCCGCCTCAACCTCGATGCCGCGAAGGTCATGATCGCGCAAGGCGTCGAAGGCGTGACGGCCACGTCGTCGGTCAAGGACGTCCAGGACCTGATGGCCCTGCGCGCCAAGTACGCCGAGTCGGGCGTGCAGACCGCGATGGTCTACTCGAAGAGCCTCTACGAAATGGCCTCGGAAGCGCAAGCGCAATACTCGGCGTTCGCCGAAGAAGCGTGGTCCGCCTACTCGAAGGGCTTCGCGTCGTGGGTCGACAAGGCCAGCAAGGCCGCGCCGGCTGGTTCGGAAACGGGCTTCAACGCGCTCCGCTCGACGGTTGCCGCGACGACCGCCGCGTTCGACCAGTTCCAAAAGGCGTCGAAGCAAGTCGTGAACCTGGCCGATGCGTCGATGCGCGCCGCCGCGACCAACGCGTCGAAGGCTGCCCCGAAGGGCCGTCGCGCCGCGTAAGTAAATGGAACAAGGACGCCGCCGGTCGCATTCGCCGGTGGCGTGCACGACAGGATGCCAGCGGGTCAAAGGGCTTGAAAGCCCGGGCTCTGTCCCAACGTGCAGGATGACATCTCCTTCTGTATCTTTCTCCTCCTCCTGAGAGATACAGCCTCCAGCCCCGGCCTAACCGCCGGGGTTTTTTTTGCACCCCGTGAACTTGCCGTGCATGACGGGAGCGAAACCTTCAGGACTTTGCTTTCTTCGAATCTCTCGGCTTGCGGGAACGGTTGAGGTCGACCGCTTGGCGAACGAGCGCCTTGAAGGCGGACCCGTCGACTTCTTCGCCTATGTGAATGTCGATCGCGCGGCGTACGTTGCCATCGAGGCTGGAGTTGAAGAGGCGGGCGGGATCCTTCAACGACGCACCCTTGGCGAAGGTGAGTTTCACGACACTTTTATAGGATTCGCCGGTGCAAATGATGCCGTCGTGCGACCAGATCGGCGTGCCCATCCACTTCCATTCCTCGACGACGTCCGGGTCGGCTTCCTTGATGAGCTTGCGCATCCTGGCGAGGGTCTTCCCGCGCCAGTCCCCGAGGTCGGCGATTCTTTGCGAGATGAGCGCAGAGGCCGGCGGGCCTTCGCTCGCGCCCGGCTTTTTCATGTTCGCCTTCCGCTGCGCCACCTGGCGGCATACGGAAGCATGAACATGTAGAGACCGGTGAGCAGAAGCACGGCGAGCGGGAGCAGTGGCGAGTAGGTCAACCAGGGCGGAGGCATACCGTCCCCCCGTGCCAGGGCGATGAAGTTGGCAATGACCGTCACCGTGAAGGCGATGCACACCCAGCGGTGAATCTGCCGGATCCAGCGGTTCCAATTCATTGGGACCTCCTTTGAAGCCGAGCCTGATGCGGATCGGGCGAACGACCCCGATTCACGGCTCTTGGACGGCCTTGGACGGCCGGTTGGGGGTTTCAACGCCGAACTGGTTTGCGTAGTCGGCGTTCAGTCGCTGCCAGCCGCCTAACTTCATGGCCTCGGCGCCGGCGATGCGTCCAATGGGCTTGCCGGCGAGAAGCCGATCCATTACGTCGAAGCAGATGTGCCAGCCCGCGGCGCCCATGGATATGAATCCACGGTCGATATTGTGCCAAAGCGTGAGTCGGGTGCCCCCGCCTGGGAGCGGCTCGAGTTCCCAGCGGATGTCGTTTCCGCCCCAGTTGAATTCGAGCACTTTGGGCGCTTCGGCACGCAACACGCGCGTCTCGGTTACATACGGCGTCGGCGTGCCCACTGTCGAGAGTCGTGCGGTGCCAACGGTCCCGAGGTCGCGATCAGAATCGAATGGGGCCCATTCGCGGAGATGCTCGGGTTCCGTGAGCGCCGTCCAGACCCTGGAAGGAGGGTAGGAGAGATCGCGGACGAGAACCAGCGTCCACTTCTCTCCGTCTTTTCGGACCTCGGCGCCGGAAGCGGCACCCGGCGCGTATTGCTCACGACCGCCCATGTCGTTTCCTTCCTTTCGCAGAAGGCGCCTTTTCCATCTTGTCCAGGTGTTGCTCGAGGGCATCGACATGCTTTGACCAGAAGCGCCGGAAGGGAACGAGCCATGCGTCGAGTTCCATCAGCGGTTCCGGTCGCAGGCGGTAGAGGCGACGCTGCGCTTCGATTCGGGACTGCACGAACCCCGCCTCTCGCAGCACTCGCAGGTGCCTGGAGACGGACGGTTGCGACAGTCGAAGCTTGCGCTCGATCTCGCCGACGGAACGCTCGGACGAGAGCAGCAGGCTCAGGATGGCCCGTCTGTTGGGCTCCGCGACGA
>JBDTLY010000299.1:0-4539 GCA_039934535.1 Casimicrobiaceae bacterium
GCCAGTGCGCGAGAAAGGCGCGGACCGCGAAAGGGGCGTCGTAAGGCAGCCAGGCCTGGACGACGCGATCGCCGAAGAGCGCACGGCCCGCCGCGCGGCCCGTCGCGGTCATGTGCGTCAGCAGGATCGTCGCGCTCGGACAGCTCCGCTTCGCGTGCTCGACCAGCGGCGCGCAGGCGCGCGTCTCGCCGAGCGACACGGCATGGATCCACAGCACCGGCGGCCGGACCGGGGACGCGCCGGCGTACCGGCCGTAGCGCTCGCCAATATGCTCGCGATAGCCCGGCTCCTTGCGGCCGCGCCACCACAATCGCAGTGGCAGGAACGGCAATGCGAGGAAAACGAAGAACGTGTAGAGCGCACGCATCAACGAGGCGCCGGCGTCAGCACCGGGGCGCGGATTGCAGCAACGCGCCGGCGGCATCCTGCACTTCGCTCACGGCCGGAACGATTCCGATGCCGCCGAGATCCCGGCCGCGCGTGCTCGCCCGTGCCACACCCGCGAGACGCGCGTCGGTGGCGACGAACAACGACACGGTCGGCGTGCCGAGCGCGGCCGCGAGATGCACGAGACCGGTGTCGACGCCCACGACAAGCTCGGCGCGCGCCATCAGCGTCGCCAGCGCGGGCAACGCCTGCCGCGGGGGAACGCTTGCCGCCGGTTCTCCCGCCGCGAGGCGCTCGCTTCGCGCGCGCTCGTTCGCGTCCCCCCAAGGCAGCACGATCGCGAAGCCCGACTGCGCGCATGCCGCGATCAGCGCGCGCCAGTTCGCCTCCGGCCACAACTTGTCATCGCGGCTCGTCGCGTGCAGGAAGACGAAATAGGGGCGGCCGGGAATCGGCGCGTCCGCTGGCGGCGGTGGCGCCGTCAGGCCGAAACGCGGGGGACCCAAGGCGCGATAACCCAGCGCGGCGGCGGCGAGTTGCCGGCAGCGGTCGATCAGGTGCTGGTCGGGATCGATTGCGTGGTGGTGCTGGTGCGCAAGGGTCGCGATCGGCTCGCGGATGCTGGCGCGGTCGGGGCCGTGTCGCGGCCCGCGCGCAAGCCACGAAAGGTAGGCGCCCTTGACCTGCTCCTGCAGATCGAGCACGGCGACATAGGAATCGCGCCGCAGTTCGCGCCGGAAGGCAGCCGCCTCGCGCCACGTTGCCGGCGCGAACGGGTGGTGCCGCCAGCGGCGCAGCGCGACGGGAATCACCCGGCGGATTCCGTGCTCGAGCGCGAGAAGCGGCGCATACATGTCTTCCGCGACCCAGTCGATCGCGAGCTCGGGACGATGCTCGCGGATGTCGGCGACGAGCGCGAGCGCATGGACGATGTCGCCCAGCGACGACGGCCGCACGACGAGCACGCAGCTCATGTTTTGCACGTCGAGGCGGATCGCAATCGGCGCGCCATGGGGACCGAAACCCCGTAGAATGCGCGCAGTCCAAAGAAGCGCGAGACAAGGGCTTCCATAATCGCAACGCGCATGTCCGGGCCGCTTCCCTTGAGTCTTTGTGTCATCACGCGCGATGCCGCAGGTGAGATCGCGGACTGCCTCGCGTCGGCGGCGTTCGCCGGCGAGGTCATCGTCGTCGACTCGGGCAGTCGCGATGATACCGTGGAAATTGCGCGCCGCTGCGGCGCTCGCGTGATCGAGCGCGACTGGCCGGGCTACGGCGCCCAGAAGAATTTTGCGGTCGGCGAGGCCGCGCATGACTGGGTGCTGTGCCTCGACGCCGACGAGCGGGTGACGCCCGAGATGGCGGCGTCGATTGCGAGCGCGATCGTCGTGCCGCGCGCCGCCGCCTGCGCGTTCGCGCGCCGCAACCGCTTCCTCGGCCGCTGGCTCGAGCACGGCGAAGGCTATCCGGACTGGAACGTGCGGCTGTTCGACCGCCGCCACGCGCGCTGGAGCGACGACCCGGTGCACGAGCACGTGATCGCCGACGGACCGGTCGCCCGCATGCCAGGCGACCTGCTGCATGCATCGGCCGAATCGCTCGACGCCTACCTCGCGAAGCAGAACCGTTATACGACGCTGCAGGCCGAAGCGATGCATGCGCGCGGCGAGCGCGCGGGGCCCGGACGGCTCGTTTTCGCGCCTATCGTGCGGTTCGTACGGTTCTATGTCCTGAAGCTCGGCTTCCTCGACGGCGTCCCCGGTCTTGTCCATATCGCGATCGGCTGCCAGAACAGCTTTCTCAAGTACGCGAAGCTCCGTGCGCTGCAGGCGGGGGAAAGCAGATGAGCGGCACGCAATCGGGGCGACACGTGCTCGTAACCGGCGCCGCCGGCTTCATCGGCATGCATGTCGTGCAGCGTCTTCTCGCGGACGGCGTCACCGTCACCGGCGTGGACGATCTCGATCCGTACTACGACGTCGCGCTGAAGGAAGCCCGGCTCGCGCGGCTGTTCGCGCGTCCGCGCTTCAGCTTCGCGCACATCGACCTCGCGGACACGCAAGCCACCTCCGCGCTCTTTCGCGACGGCGGATTCACCGACGTGATCCATCTCGCGGCGCAGCCGGGTGTCCGCCATTCGCTGACGAATCCGGGCGCCTACATCGTCAACAACCTGGTGGCGTTCGGGCACGTGGTCGAAGGCTGCCGGCACGCGCGCGTCTCGCACCTCGTCTATGCGTCGTCGTCGAGCGTCTACGGCGCGAACCACGTGCTGCCTTTCTCCGAGGACCAGAGCGTCGATCATCCGGTCAGCCTCTACGCGGCGACGAAAAAGGCGAACGAGCTGATCGCGCACAGCTACAGCCATCTCTATCGCCTGCCGACGACCGGGCTGCGCTTCTTCACCGTCTACGGGCCATGGGGCCGGCCGGACATGGCCCCGATGCTGTTCACGAAGGCGATCCTCGCCGGCGAGCCGATCCGCGTGTTCAACGACGGGCAGATGCGCCGCGACTTCACCTACATCGACGACATCGTCGAAGGCGTGGTGCGCGTGCTCGACCGGCCTCCCGGGGCGGCCGTCGATGAGGACGGCGCGCCGTACGCGATCTACAACATCGGCAACCACGAAGCGGTCGGGCTCGAGACCTTCATCGCCACGCTCGCCGGGCTGCTCGGCCGCCCGGCGCTGAAGGAGTACGCGCCGATGCAGCCGGGCGACGTGCCCGTGACATACGCCGCCATCGACCGTCTGACCGCGCTGACCGGGTTCTCGCCGTCCACACCGCTCGCCGAGGGCCTCGCGCGGTTCGTCGCGTGGTACCGCGACTATTTCGAGGTCCCGGCCTGAATGCGCGTGGATGCTAAAATCGCGATCCTTCCGGGACCGCACGCCCCGCGGTCCGGCCGCATCGCAAACGACCTTTCCCCATGATCCTCGTCACCGGCGGCGCCGGGTTTATCGGCGCCAACTTCGTGCTCGACTGGCTGGCCGCAGGCGGCGAGCCGGTGGTCAACCTCGACAAGCTCACCTACGCCGGCAACCTCGGCAATCTCGCGTCGCTCGAAGGCGATGCGCGGCACGTGTTCGTCCGCGGCGACATCGGCGATCGCGCGCAGGTCGCGGCGCTCCTTGCGCAGCATCGACCGCGCGCCATCGTGAATTTCGCGGCGGAAAGTCACGTCGACCGCTCGATCCACGGGCCGTCGGATTTCATCGCCACCAACGTCGTCGGCACGTTTTCGCTGCTCGAGACGGTGCGCGAATGGTGGACATCGCTGCCCGACGGCGAGCGCCGCGCGTTTCGCTTCCTGCAGGTGTCGACCGACGAGGTCTTCGGCTCGCTCGGCGCGGGCGATCCGGCGTTCTCGGAGACGACGGCGTACGCACCCAACAGCCCGTACTCGGCGTCGAAGGCCGCCTCCGACCATCTCGTTCGCGCGTGGCACCACACGTATGGGCTGCCGGTGGTGACGACCAATTGCTCGAACAACTATGGCCCGCGCCAGTTTCCGGAAAAGCTGATTCCGCTGATGATCGTCAACGGGCTCGCGGGCAAGCCGCTGCCGGTCTACGGGGACGGCGGACAGCTGCGCGACTGGCTCTACGTGGGCGATCACTGCGCCGCGATCCGCGCGGTCCTGGCGAAGGGGCGCCCGGGCGAGACCTACGTCGTGGGCGGCAACGCCGAGATGGCGAATCTCGTCGTCGTGCGCACGATTTGCGACATCCTTGCTGAGCTGCGGCCGGGGCGCGACTACGCCGCGCAGATCGCGTTCGTCACCGACCGCGCAGGCCATGACCGCCGCTACGCCATCGACGCGACGAAGATCCGGGGGGAGCTGGGCTGGACGCCAACGGAAACGTTTGCCACGGGGATGCGCCGGACGATCCAGTGGTACCTCGACAACGGCGACTGGCTCGCGAGCGTGACGAGCGGCGAGTACCAGAAATGGATCACGCGAAACTACGCATCGGCGCCGGCAGTGTCATGACGAACAAGGCGACGTCGCGCAAAGGCATCATCCTCGCCGGCGGCTCGGGCACGCGTCTCTTCCCGGTCACGCAGGTCGTCTCGAAGCAGCTCCTGCCGGTGTACGACAAGCCGATGATCTACTATCCGCTGTCGACGCTGATGCTGGCCGGGATCC
>JBDTLY010000300.1:0-4534 GCA_039934535.1 Casimicrobiaceae bacterium
ATTGGCTCCCTTGTTCGCCGATTACGTTCAGCCATTTCTCATCAGTACACTCGGAACGATTCCGCTGGTCGGAGCGCTGTTCAAAGGACCGCCTCAGGGCATAGGGGTACTCACGGCCGGGTTCGTCCTGGCGATCATGGTGATCCCTTTCATCGCGTCGGTGATGCGTGACGTCTTCGAAATCGTGCCACCGGTGCTGAAGGAATCGGCATACGGGCTCGGTTGCACCACGTGGGAGGTCGTCAGCAACATCGTTTTGCCGTACACAAAGGTTGGCGTCATCGGCGGCATCATGCTGGGACTGGGCCGCGCGCTGGGCGAAACCATGGCGGTGACTTTTCTTATCGGCAACGCCCACCACCTGACAACTTCGATCCTCGCGCCGGGAAACAGCATCGCGTCGGCGCTCGCTAATGAATTTACAGAAGCGGTAGGGGAACTCTACACGTCCTCACTGATTCAACTGGGCCTGATTCTGTTCGTCATCACGTTCATCGTTCTCTCGCTCGCCAAGCTGCTGCTGCTGCAACTCGCAAAGGGCGAGGGAAAGCGGACATAGGGGACCCATCGTGTCCAGCACGACTTCGCTCTATTCCCGCCGGTTGTTCGTCAACCGCTTCAATCTCGTCATGTCGTTGGCGGCATTCGGGTTCGGCGTTTTCTTCCTGCTCTGGATCCTGTTCACGTTGTTCCAGGCCGGCTTTCACGCGTTCAGTCCCCGGCTGTTCACGGAAATGACGCCGCCGCCAGGCAGTTCCGGGGGCCTGCTAAACGCGATCGCCGGCAGCCTGGTCATGGCGTTCGTGGGAACGGTGATCGGTACGCCGATCGGCATCTTCGCCGGCATTTACCTTGCCGAATTCGGAAGTCGCGGATGGCTGGCGCCGGTGACGCGATTCATCAACGACATCCTGCTATCGGCCCCGTCGATCATCATCGGCCTGTTCATCTACGAAATCTACGTCTTCCAGGTCGGCCACTTTTCGGCGTGGGCCGGGTCGTTTGCGCTTTCATTGATAGTGATACCCGTCGTCATTCGTACTACCGAAAACATGCTGAGGCTGGTGCCGGACAGCCTGCGCGAGGCGGCGGTGGCGCTCGGGACGCCGCAATGGAAGATGATCCTGATGGTGACGCTGCGATCGGTGCGTGCCGGGGTGGTCACCGGGGTGCTGCTTGCGATTGCGCGCATTTCCGGAGAGACGGCGCCGCTACTGTTTACTTCGTTGAATAACCAGTTCTGGACCTCGAACCTGAACGCGCCCATGGCCAATCTTCCGGTCGTGATATTTCAGTTCGCGATGAGTCCGTACAAGGACTGGCAGGAGCTGGCATGGGCGGGGGCGCTGCTGATAACCCTTGCCGTGCTGGCATTGAATATCATCGCGCGCGTGCTGTTTCGACAGACCGCCGTGAAATGAACGTCGAACGAGGCTAACCGAAATGAATCTCGAATCCGTCCTTGCCCCGTCGACGGCGGCCGCGCAGCGACCGGCAACCTCCATCCCCAAGATGTCGATCCGGCATCTCGACTTTTTCTACGGCAAGTTTCAGGGCTTGAAGGACATCAATCTCGAAATCGCCGAGCGCCGGGTGACGGCATTTATCGGGCCTTCCGGGTGTGGCAAGTCGACCTTGCTGCGCACATTGAACCGGATGTATTCCCTGTATCCCGGTCAGCGCGCGGTGGGCGAGATCCAGTTCGACGGGCAGAACATCCTGGATTCAGGTGTGGACATCAACATGCTTCGCGCGAAGGTGGGCATGGTGTTCCAGAAGCCCACGCCGTTCCCGATGTCGATCTACGACAACATCGCCTTCGGCGTGCGTCTCTACGACGACCTTACGTCGCGGGAGATGGACGAACGCGTCGAATGGGCGCTGACCAAGGCAGCGATGTGGGATGAGGCGAAGGACAAACTGAAGCAGAGCGGGATGGCGCTCTCCGGCGGCCAGCAGCAGCGGCTGTGCATTGCCCGTGCCGTGTCCGTCAAGCCGGAGGTGCTGTTGCTGGACGAGCCGACCTCGGCGCTCGACCCGATCTCGACCGCCAAGATCGAGGAGCTCATCACGGAGTTGAAAGAGGACTACACGATCGCTATCGTCACCCATAATATGCAGCAGGCGGCGCGCGTATCCGACTTCACCGGTTACATGTACCTTGGCGAGTTGATCGAATTCGGCGAGACCGACCAGATCTTCCTCAAGCCGCGGCGCAAGGAAACCGAGGATTACATCACCGGACGCTTCGGCTAACGCACAAGGCTCTGAAATGACCGAACACACGCACAAGCAATTCGACGCCGAGATGGAGCTGATCCGGAGCGGCGTTCTCGCGATGGGCGGCCTCGTCGAGACCCAGCTCACGCGGGCGCTCGCCGCGCTTGCCGACGACGAGCCCGCCGACCTGATCGACGCGGTCGGCGCCGACGAGCAGGCCATCAACCGGATGCAGATGGAGATCGACCAGCAGTGCACGCAGATCATCGCTAAGCGCCAGCCCGCGGCGATCGACCTGCGGATGATCATGACCGTCACCAAGGTCGTCAACGATCTCGAGCGCATCGGCGACGAGGCGAAGAAGATCGTGTTCAAGGCCGAGCAGGCGGCGGGCAGCGGGCGGCTGGCCCAGGTCCTCTATTACGACGTGACCCGCGCGCTCGTGACCGTGCGTAGCATGCTGCAGGCGGCGTTGGACGCATTCGCGCGCCTTGACACGGAAGCCGCCGCGAAAGTCGTCGGCGACGACCAGAGTGTGGATGCATCGTTCCACGCGATCATGCGCCAGCTCATCAGCTACATGATGGAAGACCCGCGCACGATCAGCACCGCGCTCGAGATCCTGTTCATTGCGAAGTCGATCGAGCGCGTCGGCGACCACGCGAAGAACATCGCGGAGGCGGTCGTTCAGGCCGTCAAGGGTGTCGATGTCCGCCACGCGTCCGCCGACCAGATCCGCGCGGAGATTCAACAACCGTGACGCCTACGATCATGGTGGTCGAGGACGAGCCCGCGATCATGGAGCTTTTGCGGGTTAACCTCGTCGACGCCGGCTACGACGTGCGCAGCGCCGCCGACGCCGAGACCGCGCAGCGGATGCTGAACGAATCGATGCCCGACCTGATGCTGCTCGACTGGATGCTGCCGGGCCAGTCGGGCCTCGCGTTCGCGAAGCAGCTGCGCGGCGACGCGCGCACCCGCGAGTTGCCCGTAATCATGGTAACCGCGCGCGGGGACGAGGCCGACAAGGTCGTCGGCCTCGAAGCGTGGGTCGACGACTACGTGACAAAGCCCTTCAGCCCGCGCGAACTGAAGGCGCGCGTGAAGGCGGTCCTGCGGCGCCGCGCGCCGGAGGCCGCGCAGGAAGTGCTCGAGGTCGGTCCGCTGCGGCTCGACCCGTCGACGCACCGCGTGACGGCTGCCGGAAAGCCGCTCGACCTCGGGCCGACCGAGTTTCGCCTGCTGCGGTTTTTCCTCGCCCGGCCCGAGCGCGTCCATACCCGCGCGCAGTTGCTGGACCAGGTCTGGGGCGACCAGGTGTACATCGAGGAACGCACGGTCGACGTCCACATCCGGCGCCTGCGGCTCGCCTTGGAGCCGCACGGCAGCGACGGGATGATCGAGACCGTGCGCGGCACGGGGTACCGCCTCGCCGCACCGCGCTGACCGCCGCCGCGCGGCCGCGGCCGTGTAACATTCCGGCCCATGAGCCGCACGTATTTCGCCGGGCTGATCGCACCGCTTGCCGTGGCCGTCGCGACGCTCGTCGCGGGACTGGCCTTCGGCGCCAGCTGGGCGCTCGCGACGCTGGCGCTCGGCGCGGCGGTGCTCGTCGGCTTCCATCTCTGGCACCTCGACCTGCTATCGCGTTGGGCCGAAGGCGCGCTCGACGCGCCGGTCCCCGAAGGTCGGGGCAGCTGGCGACGTGCGTTCACCGGCCTGTACCGGCGCGCGCGCACGCGGGTAGCTGTCCAGCGGGGGCTCGCGCAGCGGCTCGAGCACTTCGCCGCGGCCGCCGAAGCGATTCCAGAGGCCATCGTCGTGCTCGACGACGCGAACCGCATCCGCTTCGCGAATGACCGCGCACGCTCGCATCTCGGCCTCGATCCCGAACGCGACCTGGGCCAGGCATTCGGCAATCTCGTCCGGCAGCCGGAGGTGATCCGTTACCTCGAAGCCGGTGACTTCTCGGATGCCGTGATCGTTCCCTCGCAACGCGAACCGGGCGTGACGCTGTCGATCCAGGTCGTGCCGTACGGCGACGAGCAGAAGCTTCTGCTGTCGCGCGACATCACGCGGATCGAGGCGACCGCGCGCATGCGCCGCGAATTCATCGCCAACGTGTCGCACGAACTGAAAACGCCGCTCACGGTCGTCGCCGGATTCGTCGAGACGCTGCAGGACCTCCAGCTCGACGAGCGGCAGCGCCAGCGCTACCTCGGGCTCATGCACGAGCAGGCCGGCAACATGCAGCGCCTGGTCGACGACCTGCTCACGCTGTCGGCGCTCGAGAGCGAGCAGAACGCGCCGGTCG
>JBDTLY010000301.1:0-4508 GCA_039934535.1 Casimicrobiaceae bacterium
GGTCGTGGTGCCGCGCCGAACCGAGAACGAAATTCCCCTCACCGCCTCCACGTCGCCATACGACTTGTGGAGATCGGCAACGACGATGGCGGCGGCGGAATCCATGCAGAGGAGGAAGATCGCGACGCCGTCGGGTCGGGCGCGCGAATCGCGATTGTAGCGGACACCCGCGCTCCTCTCGCTGCCACACGCGCGCATCGCGTAAACTGGCGCGACCCGATACCGGAGCGACCGCGATGACGACCTCCACCGCCCCGCCCCTCGTCGACCGCTTCGAGCACCTGGTCGAAGTCGGGCGCGCGCTCGCCCGCGAGCTCGACGCGGCGCGGCTGCTCGACATCATCGTGGCCGCGGCCATCCGGCTTTGCAGCGCCGACGGCGCCGCGCTCTATCGGCTCAACGACGCCGGCGACGCGCTCACGTTCGAGATCGTGCACAACCGGACGTTGAATTGGGGCGAAGGCGGCGCGCGCGCCGCCGACCTGGCGCTGTCCGCGGTGCCGCTCGCGGGCGTCAACGGCGCGCCGAACCACAATGCGGTCGTCGCCCATGCGGCGCTCACCCGGCAAAGTGTGCGCATCGCCGACGTCTACGCCGTCGACGGTTTCGATTTCGCGGCGGCCAAGCGGTTCGATGCGCAGCGCGGCTACCGCACGCGCTCGCTGCTCGCGGTGCCGATAATCGACCATCGCGACGCGCTGATCGGCGTGCTGCAACTCGTCAACGCGCTGGATGGCGACGGCACCGTCGTCGAGTTCAGCGAAGACGACCAGCGGCTCGCGGAGGCGCTGACCGGCCTCGCCGGCGTGGTGCTGGCGAACCAGCTGCTGATCGGCCAGCTCGAGGCGCTGTTCAGCGGCCTCGTCTCGCTCATCAATACGGCGATCGACGAGAAGTCGCCGTACACGAGCGGCCACTGCCAGCGCGTGCCGGTGCTGACGATGATGCTCGCCGACGCCGCGCACGAGACCGCCGACGGGCCGCTGGCCGCGTTCCGGATGTCGGAGAACGAGCGCGACGAGCTTTTTCTCGCCGGCATGCTGCACGACTGCGGCAAGATCACGACACCCGTGCACGTCGTCGACAAGGCCACCAAGCTGCAGACGATCGGCGACCGGATCGACCTCGTCGGCGCGCGCTTCGACGCCCTCGCCGCCGACACGCACCGCCGCGCGCTCGAGCGCTTGCAACAAGGCGAGGATGCAGCGACCGTCGCGGCGGAGCTTGCCGCGGAACGGCAGGCGCAGGATGACGACCTCGCGTTCCTGCGCCGCGCGAACGTCGGGCAGGAGCGGATGGCGACGGAAGACATCGCCCGCGTGCACCGGATCGCGGAGCGCCGCTACCGCGCGGCGGACGGGACGCTTCGTCCCGTGCTCTCGCCCGACGAAGCCGCCAACCTGGCGATCCCGTACGGCACGCTGTCCCCCGCCGAGCGCGCCATCATCAACCGCCACGTCGAATCGACGATCGCGATGCTGGAGGCGCTGCCGTGGCCGCGCCACCTCGCGCGTGTCCCCGAATACGCGGGCGGCCACCACGAGCGCATGGACGGCGGCGGTTACCCGAAAGGGCTCATGCGCGCGCAGATGTCGCTGCCAGCACGGATGATCTGCATCGCCGACATCTTCGAGGCGCTGACCGCGCCGGACCGGCCGTACAAGGCGGCCAAGACGCTGTCGGAGTCGCTCGCGATCCTCGGGAAGATGCGCGAGGGTGGCCACGTCGACCCCGACCTTTTCGATGTCTTCGTGCGGCGCAAGGTCTATCGCGACTACGCGGCGAAGTACATGGACCCGGCGCAGATCGACGCCGTCGACGAAAGCGCGATCCCCGGCTACCGACCGTAGTTCAGCACTGTACCGTCTGCCGGCAGAACTGCGCGAGCTCGCGCACCACGGTAGCGTTGCCGACCGGCAACTTCGCCTTGCCCTGGCCGTATTCCATTCCCAGCTTGAAGTCGTATTTTTCGAAGAACCGGTCGAACTGCTCCGCGCCGACCGTGCCGAGCGCCGACAAGCCGTCAGTCGCGGGATCGTAGGCGAGGAGGATCGCCGCCAGCGGCTGCGGCGCGGGACCCTGGAGCACGCGCGCCCCGTTCGCGGGATCGTAGACGCTGTGGTCGGCGCAGCAATGGATCACGTGCGCGTCCGAGGTCGCCGACTTCTGCGGCTGGTAGCGGATGAAGGAGATTTCGCGCGTCGGGTACGCGAGCTTGTGCGCGCAGATCGCAGAAAAGGCCACCACGGCACGCCCCGGCCCGACGCCGCCGTCCCACGCGTAGGTCGCGCCGTCCTCGCGCCGCAGCGTCGCCGCCGAGGTGACCGGGCGCGCGAGCTTCAGCAGGAAACAAGGCGTGCCCGCGTACGGATAGTGGAACACGTAGTTCGTCTCGGCCTCGAGGCTGCCGGCCTTCACCGGCGCACCGAATTTGTCGACGAGACGCGTGCGCTCGTAGAGGCGCGGCGGCGTGCTCGCCCAGGCGCCGGGGAGCGCGCCGAGGCCCGCGGCGCCGGAAACGACGGCGCACGATTCCAGAAACTTCCGCCTCTCCATCGAGCCTCCGCGCGGTCGTATGCCGGTATTGTACCGACAACAGCGTTCCGTCCGGAACACGCGCCCGCTTGGCGCGTGTGGACCCGACGATGGGCAAAGGGCTAGTTCGTCGCGTGCGCGACGGCCATGCGAACCAGGTCCGCCAGTGACCCGGCCTGCATCTTCTGCATGACGCGGGTCCGGTGAATCTCGACCGTGCGATGGCTCGCGCCAAGCGCGCGCGCGATCACCTTGTTGGTCTCCCCGGCGATGACGTGGTCCATCACCTCGCGCTCGCGCGGCGTCAATAGCGTGAGCCGCCGATCAAATTCGCCGCGGTCGATTTGCGCGGCGCGCAGGTCGGTGTCCACCTGCAACGCGCGCCGGATGCGTTCGAGCAGATCCGCATTCTCGAACGGCTTTTCGACGAAATCGACGGCGCCGCGACGCATCGCGGCGACCGCGATTGGCACGCTATTGGTTCCTGTCAGGAAAATCACGGGGATCGTGACGCCTCGCGCAAGCAGGACTTCCTGCAGTTCGAGGCCCGTCATTCCCGGCATCATCACGTCGAGCAGCAGGACTCCGTGGCGCGCGAGATCGCATGACGCGAGGAGCTCGGCCGCCGACGCGTAGGCCTCGACGGCAAAACCGTCGGCGACGAACATCCGCCGCAGCGCGGAGCGCATGCCGGCGTCGTCGTCGACGACGAAGATGGTGCCGAAGGGATCACCCGGTGTCATGCCATCCCCGCTTGTCCGACCGGTGAATAGGTATCCGTACGGATTCTTTCCTTAAGCTGCCGAACGTAAAGTGAGCACATCGGCTTTCCCGCCACGCCCACGCCCGTTCCGAAAAAATCATCTTCATGCACGCTCGCCGCATCGCGGCTCTCGGTCACCATGGACGCCAAGCAGCGCTCCTCGTGGCGTTGGCCGTATTTGCCGCCACGGCGGCCGCGGAGTCGACGCTCGGCACGCCGAAGGCTGAGCGCATGAACGGAAGCGCTCATCTCGAATTCACGATCATCGTCCCGTCGATGATGATACTGGACGCGAAGACAGGCATGTGGCGCTCGAACGACAAGCGGATGCGGCTGGTTCCGGGAACGATCGCGCAGCTGGGCAGCTTCCCGGCCGCCGTTCAGTGCAGCCCGTAGAGCGAAATCCCGTTGCTCACGCGGCCCACGCAGGTCGACGTCGTCCAGGCTGTCCCGCTGGATGAGCCCGCAGATGCCGATCGGCGCGCGCGAGTCCTTCATCTCCACGAGCCAGAGGCCGAAGCCGTGGCGGCGGTAGCTCGCGAGCGGCCCATCGATCAGGTACGTTCTGGCAGCCTCCGCCGTGCGCACGCCGCGATCCGCGACGTTGCGGATGAAATCGGGGTCGTTCAGCTGCGCGACGATGAAATCGGCGTCGTCGACCGTCAGCTCGCGCAAGTTGAGGCGCGCGGTTTCGACCACGGCGGACGCGCGCCTTCAGGCCGCGACGAGCAATTCGCGAATGTGCTCGGCCACGCTGCGGCCGAGCGCGCCGAGCGCGTAGCCGCCTTCGAGCGTCGAGATGATGCGGCCCTTCGCATGCGCGCGGGCGACGCGGAGCAGCTCGCGCGTCACCCATGCATAGTCGGCCTCGGTCAGCTTGAGGCCGGCGAGCGGATCCTCGCGATGCGCGTCGAAGCCCGCTGAAATGTAGATCAATTGGGGCCGATGCTCTTCCAGCGCGGGCATCCAGTGGTCGGTCACCGCCGCGCGGAAGGCGTCGCTGCCGCTGCCCGCCGGCAACGGAACGTTCACCATGTTGGGCCCGAGCGGCGTCGTGCCCGAATACGGATAGAGCGGATGCTGGAACGTGGACGCCATCAGCACGCGCGGATCGTCGGCGAAGATTTCCTCCGTGCCGTTGCCGTGGTGGACGTCGAAGTCGATGATCGCGACGCGCTCCAATCCGTGTGCGGCGAGCGCGTGGGCGGCG
>JBDTLY010000302.1:0-4500 GCA_039934535.1 Casimicrobiaceae bacterium
CGCGGCTGATCGATTTCGGCTCCGAGAACGTGACGACTGGCCGGCCGTCGCGGCCATGCGCGGCTTCGTGCATCCACGCGCCCGTGTGGCGGCCGAATTGCTCGACCAGCCACAAGGGGTCCGCGTGCGCGAGTTCCCCGATGGTGTGGATGCCGAGCATGTCGAGCTTCGCCGCTGCCTTCGGCCCGATGCCGTTGATCTTGCGCGGTGGCAGCGGCCATATGCGCAGCGGAATGTCGTCGTCGTTCACGATCGTGATTCCGTCCGGCTTGTCGAGCTCGGAAGCGATCTTCGCCAGCAGTTTGTTGGGCGCAATTCCGAT
Source organism: Casimicrobiaceae bacterium (assembly GCA_039934535.1). Classification (GTDB taxonomy): domain Bacteria; phylum Pseudomonadota; class Gammaproteobacteria; order Burkholderiales; family Casimicrobiaceae; genus CAIWHR01. The sequence goes on from JBDTLY010000302.1 coordinate 323, forward strand.
CGACGACGATAACGCGGTGGCGGCGCGCACGGCGTCCTTGATCGACTGCGCGAGCGCGCGAACGCCGGCGTCCCGCGGGACGTCGGTAAGGTCGATGTAGATCTCGTCGATGCCGCGATCCTCGATGTGCGGCGCGGTCGCCGCAACCGCGTCCTTGAACAGCCGCGAGTAGCGGCGATACGCGTCGAAATCGGCGGGCAGCCGGATCGCGTCCGGCGCGAGGCGCGCCGCCTTCATGAGCCCGAGCCCGGAGTGGACGCCGAGCGCGCGCGCTTCGTAGGTCGCCGTCGTCGCCACACCTCGGCCCACATACTCGCGCAGCGTGGTGAACGTTTCTTGCGCGTCATCGGTCGTACTGCGCCTGCCGCCGCCGATCACCACGGCCTTGCCGCGCAATTCCGGATAGCGCAACAGCTCGACGGAAGCGTAAAACGCATCCATGTCGAGATGGGCGATGATGCGCGGACGGTCGTTCACGGCACGGGAACGGGAGAAGGCGCTGGAGTCGCCAGCGTCCGATGATGCCCGAAACCGCGGCGCCGGACTACGCTTCCGCGGCCACGGCCGTCATGCCCTGCGCCTGCGCTCGCCGATCATCGGTTCCGGGGCGGCCCACGTCCAAGTGATACCCGGGCCCGGGAATCCGGACACGCAAGTGCCGGGGAACGGAACCAACCGGCCGCCGATGTGGTCAACGTCGCATTCTGACGGGTCGACGAAGGCCCAGCCCGACCAAGGAGACAACGATGGTCAACATGACAGAAGCCGTAGGTGCCTACCTCGAAGCGGTTCTCAAACGCGCGCATGCTCCGAGGGACGCCGCCGTCCGCATCGAGCTTTCGGGCAGCGAAGCCCTTTCTCCCAAGATCGACCATGCGCGGCCTGACGACGCCCGCCTCTTGCATCATGGTCGAACCGTCCTCGTCCTCGATGCGCGAACGAGTGAGTATCTCGACCGCAGCATGCTCGACGTCGAGGAGACACCGGACGGGCCGAAGCTCCTGGTGCTGCAGTAGCGTCTGCCGCAAGCCGGATCGCGCGAGGTCATCGCCCCGCGGCGACCGCATGGTCACTTAACCTTTCGGAGTCCGGGCGCGTTCCACTTACCGTCGACTACGTCCTGCATGGGCCAATAGGTGCGCAGGACGACGTTGAAGTTGCCCTTCGGCGCCGGCAGCCAATTGGCGGCCCTGTCAGACCCGGGCGTCGCACTCTGGATGTAGATGTCGACCGAACCATCCGCATTGGGCTTGATGCCGCTGTCGCTTCCGATGTTGTATCGGTTGAGCTCGCTGGCAACGAAATGCTGCTTGTCGTTATAGAGGCTGAGCGACCAGAACCCATCCTCAGTCGGAGATTTGCCGGCATCCAGATGCAGGACGTAGTCATGTGTTCCATCGAGCGGGTGGCCGTCGGCATCGACGCGAGTGGCCATGAAGAGCGCGTCTTCCGGCGCGTTGAGGCCGAGGCGGATGTACGCCGCCACCGCGCGCTTGCCGTAGTCGGTGCCCCATCGGCCGAGCGCATTGTCGAACGCCCAGCCGTTCCGGATGTCGCCGCCCGTGCCGCCTTTTGCCGACGTCCGGATTGCATCCAACGCGGTTTTCATCCCTGCGTCGATACTGGCCACGGCCAGTGGTTCGAGCGCGCCGACGTCGAAGGGGTGCCCGGCAACGACCTTGAGCGCCTTCATCTTCTCCAGCATGGGCGCATCGTCCTTGGCGGGCGGGTTGCCGGGGAGCAGCATCGCGAAGCGCGTGAAGAACGTCGCGGCGTCCATCCTCGCCACCTGTTCGCGCGGATCGGTCTTCACATCGACGGCTGCGGTCTCTGCGCGCGCCGCCTTGCCCGACGATTTCGGGCGTGCCCCGAGAGGCTTCAGGTTGAATTGGCTCTGCAGTCGCGTTGCCGCCTTGGCATCGGCTTCGCCCTTGACCTGGACTCGCGCGAACAGCCATGCGAGATCGGTGGGTGACTGGACCTCGGAGACGCCGCCCGGCAGTTTTCCCTTCCATTTCGGTCCGACGATGGCGAATCTGCCCCCGTTCGCGTCTGTGGTCCGCTTGCTCAGCGAAGCGACCACATTGGTCCACGCGCCGAGCACCGCGACCAGGTAGTAACGGCCGCGCATGTCCGGTACCGACAGAACGACGGGACCCTTCGACAGGTCCAGCCAGGCCTGCGAATAGAGGAAGTCGGCGTTCGGGTTGGAGACGTCCGTCGACGTCGCGTCAGGGAGCCTCGCGTTGTGCCTAAACGTGTCGGGCGGCAAACCCGCGGTGTCGACCGCACGAGTCACGTCCGTGAGCACCAGAGGATAAGCGTAGATGTAGACCTCAGCCGTGAGGCGCTTCAGCGCTTCGTCGACCGGCGCGGCGGCTTTCGGCGGCTCCGCCTTGGGTGGGGGCGGCGCCTGCTTTTCGCACGATGCGAGCCAGGCTACGCTGAAGATCAGGCATAGGACGGCGAGGCGCGGTTGCATCATTGGATTCCCCCTGGTCGTATCCTAAGCCAACTTGCTGCTCCGACAAAGCTCGAGGCGCTCCTGCAAAGCGCGCTCGGCCTCGGTGCGGCCTGGAAGCTCGTGGCCGCCGCTGCTTCAGCCGCGGGAACATTTCGTGAGCGGTGCTGCCCCGAGGATCGACGCGTCTCGATCAACGGCCTGGCGGTGCAGCTCTACATCAAGCACAACAGCGCCGTGGGCCTGGACGGAACCTCGTGGAGACGCACCGCAGGGAGCTCCGGCGAATCGGCCCGATCCTCAGGCGCTTCTTCGCGCAGCTAACGCGCACCATGCCCGTCTCCGACAGCCGCTGACGCCCGCCGGGCCGCGAGGCCCTCGTGCCAAAATGCGCGTCATGTCTAATGCCGCCGCAGCACGTGACAAGCATCTCCCACTCCCGCTGACGGTAGAAGGGCGGGGTGAGGGGACGCGCCTCGTCGCGATATGGCTCCTGGTCTGCTGCGCGCTCGTGTACGCGCTGATCGTCGTCGGAGGCGTCACGCGGCTCACGCATTCGGGGTTGTCGATCGTCGAGTGGCAACCGATCGTCGGGACGCTGCCGCCGCTGTCGGGGGCGGATTGGCAAGAGGTGTTCGCGAAGTATCAGCGGACGCCCGAGTACCGCCAGGTCAACCACGCGATGACGCTCGCGGAGTTCAAGGGCATATTCTGGTGGGAATACGCGCACAGGCTGCTGGGTCGCGCGATCGGCGTCGTGTTCCTGGTTCCGCTGCTCGTCTTCGCCGCGCGGCGGCGCATCCCGCGCGGTTACGGCGCAGCGCTTGCGGGAATTTTCCTGCTGGGCGGCCTGCAGGGCGCGATGGGCTGGTACATGGTGCAAAGCGGCCTCGTCGACGATCCGCACGTGTCTCAGTTTCGCCTGACCGCGCATCTCGGCCTCGCGCTGCTGATTTTCGCGGCGATGTTCTGGATCGCGTTGTCGCTGACGTTTCCCGCGCGCGCGGGGGCTTCCTCGTCATCCCAGCGCACGGTTCGGCGCTTCGCCGTCGCGGTCGCGGCGCTCGTGTTCGCGATGGCGCTCACCGGCGGGTTCGTTGCCGGCATCCGGGCGGGGTTCGCGTACAACACGTTTCCCCTGATGAACGGCAACGTCATTCCGCCCGAGATCCTGATGCTCGAGCCGTGGTGGAAGAACTTCTTCTGGAACATGGCGACCGTGCAGTTCGATCACCGGCTGATCGCGTGGCTGCTCGCGATCCTCGTGCCGATGCTCTGGTGGAAGGTGCGCACCCTCGAGGGTCCGCCGCCGCGCGCACGGAACGGCGCGACGCTGCTGCTCGTGCTCCTCGCTTTGCAAATCGCGCTCGGGATCTCGACGCTTCTGCTCGTCGTCGCGCTGCCGCTCGCCGCCGCGCATCAGGCCGGCGCGGTGCTCGTGTTCGCGGCCGCGCTCAACCTCGCGCACGCGCTGCAGTTGCGTGAAATGCCGCGGCAGGGGATCATAGAAGGTTCCGACTCCGCAAACCGAGCCCATTTCCCATGACCGATCCGCGCGCCCTCGACGAACCTCTTACGGACGCCGAACTCGACGAGCTCGAGGTCTTTCTCGCGTCCGACGCCGTCCCGCAGGACTGCATGGACCTCGAAATGCTCGATGGATTCCTGACCGCGATCGTCAGCGGTCCCGAGGTTATCCAGCCTTCCGAATGGCTGC
>JBDTLY010000303.1:0-4481 GCA_039934535.1 Casimicrobiaceae bacterium
TTCAGTACATCGTCCCCGCGGCCGCCCTCTAGGTGATCGCCTCTGGCGCCTCCGCCTATAGTGTCGTTGCCGCTGCCGCCATAAACACGGTCAGTGCCGTCGCCGCCTTCGAGCGTCTCGCCACCGGTATCGTTCGCGCCGAAGATGACCTGGTTTGACTTTGCCGAATCGCGATCGCCCGTAATCTCGAGCTTCATTGGATTGCCGCTCGAATCGCGCAACGTCCGATCGATGAATGTCCAGTTCTCGGCACCGGAGGCCGACATCTCCCCGCCGTCTTCGGAGTGCATCTTCCAGGCGAGGAACTTGGCGCGATCGGCGATCCAGGAATCGGTCATGTTTGCGTCGCCGGTATCCGCGTCGAAGCGGTCCAGCTCGCCCTCCGCGTTGCGCGAAGCGAAAAGCGCACGATTGCCAGTCAAAGCGACCGTGTCGAGGTTGACGAGTGCGTATCGATAGCCAATATCAGTGCGCCCCAATGACGCGATCTCCGCGCCATCCTTGCCGGTGAGGCTCACGACGTGCGCATGGTGAGCGGGATCGGCGATGAATGCCGACAACGCCGCGACGGGGTCGGTGACATCCCCGACACCGTTTGTTGTCTTGAGGGGCGTCTCCGAGGCTCCATCGAGCAACGCCCGACGCAGGTATCCGAACAGCGCGTCTCCGCGCGCTTGGTCGGTCTTCCCGGCGGAGTTCCACATTTGATCGAATGCGGACGATGTGAGCGCCGGATCAAGACCTTGCATCCAGCGTTGGACCTGCGCGCGGTCGACCGTCGGAATGGAGCCGCCACCTTCTTCCGGTTTTCCGCCCTCGCCCCCCGGCGTCGGAGGGACTTGTGGATCATCGCTGCGGCCATCGCCGACCGATCCGGTACTGTCGGCCGTAACCCATGGTGGAGCCCAGTCGTCCGGCGCGCCGGCCGGTTTCGCCACCCACCCTTCGCGCAACCCGCGCTCGATCTGATCGTGGGGCATGCCCAGCATGACTGCAATCATGTAATCGATCGGTGGAGTTCCGCCGCTCGTCGAGGTCGAAGAAGTTGTCGCGGTTTCTGCCATGGTCCCTCCCGTGCTCACGAGGACAAGGGCTCGCGATGCCCTCATCCGGAATCGGCATGGTGCGGTACACGACACGCACACGCGAACGCTAAAGCGCCCAGGCATCGAGTGTCAATTCAGCCAAACGGATGATTGCGTTTCGAATCCGCGTGTGCTTTCGTTTGAAGTGAGGGCAATCGCACGATCTCCGTTTGAAACCTGCCAGCATCGACAGGTTGGAGAGATTTCTCCGACGCGGTTCGGTGCGCGGGGTCGAGCATTGATCCGGGAACACCTTGACCGGTGCTTACTCTGACGAAACAACTGCAAAGTCCGAAGTCATGGCGCTTCGAATCCTCGCGGAACGCCTTGAATTCGGCAAAAGCGGCCCCATTCCGGCCTGTCTCTCGGACACCTTCCATCACCATCGTCGACTGCGCCTCTACGTCCACGCGTACGAACTCGCCGACAGCGAGCGACGCAAACGCAATGTCGCGCACGACACAACGGTGCGTCGCTCGAACGTCGGACGCGTGCCGACCGTCGCCAGCCGCGCTTGTGCGCAACCCATGGTCGCCTCGGCGCAGAGGAAAGGGCAAACCTGCTCTCGAGCGCGTTATCCCCGCGAGAATCCGACGTGAAGGCGCTTGGAGTGATTGAACCCGGACAGAAAACGCGGCGCAATAACTCGTCCGGGAGCGCCGCGACGCGAAAAGCGCGTCGAAGTCTGCCGCGTTTCTGCCAGCCGCGCGCTAGAGTTTGCCGATCGTCGACGTGAACGCGCCGTTTGACGTGTTGTTCATCAGGCGATTGTCCCCGAACGAGACAACTGCACCGCTCGACACGGCACTGACGCCAGTCACGTTTCGCGTAAGGGTCGCATCCGAAACGTAAACCGTGTTTCCGGAACCCTGTCCGAACACACCCGTTCCGTTGCCGGACACGAGCGAGCTCACGACGGACACGGTCGCCGTGGCGCCGGCAACGCTGCCCGCCTGCACGCCAATGCCACTGTTATCCGAAATGGTGCTGTCCCGCAATTCGACTTTCGCCGAACGCCCGGCCGTGACGGGGACGGCCGCAACGCCTGCTCCGCCCACCGTGAAGCTCGACTCCCGCACGGTACCGATAACGCCGTCGCCGAAGATTGCGCCCGTCGAATTGCGCTCGAACTGCGTGCGCTCGACACTGACGGTCAACGTGCCCGACGATGCACTGAACGTCGCGCCGTTCAGATTTTCCCGAAGCGCACAGTCATTCACGACCAGGACGGAATTCGCAGCGACTGCGGCGGCGATGCCGGCGCCGCCGGCGCCCGAGAATCCGGTGACGATCAACCCGTCCAGATAGAGCGTCGCGGCCGCCTGCAGTTGGACCCCCGTTGTGCCGCCGAGTGCGTTGATCGTCAAGCCGCGCAGCGTCACTTTCGCCCCCGGCGCATTCACTGCAATTCCGGGTCCGGAAAAGACCGTTACGCCCGCGTACACGCCGGGTGGCGCCACGATCGACACCGCCTGCGATATGGTCACGGGTCCATATCCAGCCGAGTCGAGCACGATGACCTCGCCGCCCGGATTCACCGTCCCGATCGCCGTTCCGAACGAGCGGCACGGATTCAGCAGGTTGCAATTCAGCGGCGCGTTCGCATCATTTCCATTCGACGCCACGAACGCTCGCTGCGTGGCAGCCAGTGCTTCCGGCAACCCGACAACCAGCAGCGCCACCACTGCGACGCTCCGCAATCCCATTGCCAACTTGGCCATGTCGATCTCCGTCGAAACATTCATTCCATTTGCGCCCAAATGCCGGCCGTTCGTCATTGCTTGACTGCCGTCGACGAGAACACACCGTCGATAACGTTGTCCACCAGCCGATTGTCTCCGAGCGACGTGACCAGGCCGCCACTGAGGCTGATCCCGGTGGCGTTCTTCGTCACCGTGCTGTCGGTGACGAACATTGCGCCGCCCGCCTGCGCGAGCAGGCCCGTGCCGTTGCTCGTCACTTGAACGCCAACGAGCGTCACGGACGAACTCGCCCCGGCAGCCCCGCTTCCTGCCTGCACCGCGACCGTCGCGTTCTTCGAGATCGTCGAATTGCGCACCTCGATCTTCGCAGTCGCCCCACCTACTGTTGGCTGCACCACGATGCCCGCCGTACCGCCGTTGAGCGCGCTGCTGCGGATCACGCCAGCGGTATTCTTGCCCTCGAACGACAGCGCAACCGCGTTGCCTTCGAAATCGGAGCGATCAACCTCGACCGTCAGCGCGCCGGTCGAAGCCGGCGTCGGGCCGAACACGGCGCCGGTGGCATTGTCGCGAACCTTGACGTCGCGCAGGTACACGGCCGCGCCCGAGCTGTTTGCGGCATTGAGTCCCGCCGTCCCGAAGTTCGTAATGGTGGACCGCTCGACGTAGAGCGCCGCGCCGGACTGGAAGTCGACACCGATGGCGCCACCCTGCGCGCTGATCGTCAGCCCACGCAGCACGACGCGGCCGCCCGCCCCGACGTTGACCACGATCCCGGTCCCTGAAGTGACGGACACACCCGCATGTATCCCAGGCGGCGACACGATCGAAATCGGTCGGGTAATCGTTGCCGGCCCGTAGCCGGCAGAATCCAGTACGACGACCTCGCCGTCCGCGACCGTCGTCGAAATCGCACGGTCGAATGAGCGGCAAGGCGATATCACCGTGCACGGGTTGGCATCGGCACCGAACGATGCCACCCACGAGCGAGGTGCTCCGGACGACACTGTGTTCACCGTCAGGGTGAAGTTTTGCGATGCGGGAGGCGCGACGCCATTGGAGGCGCCCAGCGTCAGCGGGAACGTGCCCGATGAACCCGGCACGCCCGAAAGGACGCCGGTGCTCGTGTCGAAGCCCATTCCGAACGGCAACGCGCCCGCTTCGCTGAACGTCGGCGTCGGAAAACCCGAGGCCGTTACGGAAAAGCTGCACAGGATTCCGATGACGCACGTCGTGTTGTTCGGACTCGTGATGACAGGTGCCTGGTTCACCGTCAGCGCGAATCCTTGCGACGCGTTCGGCAGCACGCCGTTGGTCGCAGTGAATGTGAGTGCATAGATGCCGCCCGTGCCGGCGCCGGGCATGCCGGCCAGCACGCCCGTTGCGGGGATGAACGTGACCCCGGCCGGCAGGAATCCCGACTCGGATCGCGTTGGAATCGGGAAGCCGGTCGTCGTCACTGTGAATGAGCCCGCAACCCCGACCGTGAATGTTGTCGCATTTGCGCTGGTGATCGCCGGAGCCCCGTTGACGGTCAGCGTGAAACTTTGCGACGCATTCGGCAGCACGCCGTTCACCGCTCCGATTGTCAGCGGATAGACCCCGCCCGTCCCCGCCGCGGGCGTTCCCGCCAGGACACCGGTCGTGGTATTGAATGTCACGCCGCTCGGCAGCGCGCCCGAACGGGTGAACG
>JBDTLY010000304.1:0-4477 GCA_039934535.1 Casimicrobiaceae bacterium
AATGCGCCCCACGTCCCCATTCGCATGCAGGACCGCACCATGATGGCGCTTCAGCACTATCTCCGTCCCCTGCTCGTTCCGGAATCGGTCGCGGTCGTCGGCGCGACGGGGCGGGCCGGCTCGGTCGGGCGCGTGCTGATCGAAAATCTCCTCGACGGCGGTTTCAAGGGCGACATTCACTTCGTCAATCCGCACCATCGGCGCGTGCTCGGCAAGCGCTGCTTCGCGTCGCTGCAAGAGATCGGCAAGCCGGTCGAGCTCGCGCTGATCGTCGTGCCTTGCGCCGCGGTCACCGGTGTCCTCGACAACGGCGCTCGCGCGGGTGTCAAGGCGGCAGTGCTGCTGTCCGCGCCGCCGGTCGATGCGACCGAAGCGCGGAAGTGGGAGCGCGACGTCCTGGCGGCGGCGCGCAAGCGACGGATCCGGCTCCTCGGTCCGCATGCATTCGGCGTGATCCGCACCGACATCGGACTCAACGCGACGATGGGCGCGGCCGTTGCGCATCCGGGACGGCTCGCGCTGATCGCGCAGTCGGGCGCGGTCTGCACGGCGATGCTCAACTTCGCCACGCCGCTCGGCATCGGCTTCTCGACGGTGGTGGCGCTGGGAGGCGCCTACGATATCGGCTTCGGCGAGCTGCTCGACGCGCTCGTGCGCGATCCGGGTACCGACGCCATCCTGCTCTACGTCGAATGGGTGCGCGATGCGCGCAGCTTTGTCTCCGCGTTGCGCACGGCCGCCCGGACCAAGCCGGTGATCGTGCTGCGCGGCGGTCGCTCGAAGGAGCGGGGCACGGTCGAGCCGGGCGCCCCGCTGCCGGATGCCGTGTTCGATGCGGCGATGAAGCGCGCGGGGACGGTGCGCGTGATGACCTACACGCAGCTATTCGCCGCGGCGCGCATCCTCGCGATGGGCCGGATTCCGCACGGCGACCACCTCGCGATCGTCACCAACGGCCGCGGACCCGGCACGCTGGCCGCGGATACCGCGATGGACCGCGGCGTTCCGCTCGCGGTGCTCACGCCCGAGACCGAAGAGGCCCTTGCGCGGATCCTGCCCGCGCATCTTCCGCGATCCAATCCGGTCAACGTGCGTGGCGACGCGCCGCCCGCGCTGCTCGCCGCCGCCGTGGCGGCAACGCTGAAGGATCCGAATGTCGATGCAGTCCTCGCGCTGCACGTCGACCGTCCGCTGGCCGGCGCAACCGATGCCGCGCGCGCCGTTGCCACCGTGGCGCGCGGCGCGTCGAAGCCTGTGCTCGGGGCCTGGCTGGGTGCGATCGGGCGGTCCACCGTTCGCGATGCGCTCGGCGCGGGCGGCGTTCCCGATTTCTACACGCCCGAGAACGCGGTCGAGGCGTTTTCGTTCCTGGCTGCGTACCGCCGCAACCAGGCCTGGCTGCTCGAAGTGCCGCCGCCGCAGCCGGAGCCGCGGCCGCTCGACCTCATCCAGGCCGAGCGGATTCGCGCTGCCGCCGCGGGCACGAATCACACGCTGCTCACGGACCTCCAGACGCAGAAGCTCTTGACCGTGTTCGGCTTGCCGGTCACGCCGGCGGACGTCGCGGACACGCTGAAGGAGACGCTTGCGGCGGCGCGGAAGGTCGGCTATCCGGTCACGCTCAAGCTCGATGCGCCGGGCCTTCCCGCGAAATCGCCGCTACCGCTCGCGCGCACGAACCTGCGTGACGGGCGGATGCTGGCGCGCGCCTACGGCGAGATGCAGGACGGCGTCCGGCGAGCCTTTCCGCGGGACGACGTGCACGCCGGCGTCATCGTGCGCAAGGAGACGAGGCTCGCGGAAAGCCACGACGTCGCGATCTCCGTGCACACCGACGCCGTGTTCGGTCCGGTGATTACGTTCGGCAATAGCGGCATCGGGGCCGTCACCGACGGCGAGCGCGTCGTGCTGCTGCCGCCGTTGAACGAGCGGCTGGTGCTCGATGCCATCAGCGGCACGCGCGCCATCGCGTCGTTGCGCGCCGGCCGCGGCGATGCCCCGTGCTTCGAGCCGCTTGTCCGGGTGCTGCTGCAGGTCTCGAGCCTCGTCTGCGCGCTGCCGTGGGTGCGGACGATGACGCTCGACCCGGTGCGGGTCGGCGACGCCGGCATCGTGATCGCGGGTGCGCGCGTCGTCGTCGATCCGCGGCGGCAGGCGGCCGGCGTCGGCTACCGCCACATGGCGATCCATCCGTACCCGGTCGAATTGGTCAGCGACGTGACGTTGCGCGACGGGGCAGTTCTGCACGTGCGGCCGATCCGGCCGGAGGACGCCGAGTCCGAGCAGTCGTTCGTGCACGGGCTCTCCGAGCAGACCCGCTATTTCCGCTTCTTCTACCGGCTGCAGGACCTGACGCCGTCGATGCTCGTGCGCTTCACCCAGGTTGACTACGACCGCGAGATGGCGCTGGTCGCCATCGACGACGGCGGCGCGGCGAAGCGCGTACCGGAATTCGTCGGCGTCGCGCGCTACACCGCCAATCCGGACGGCGAGAGCGCCGAATTCGCGGTCGTCGTCGCCGACGCGTGGCACGGCCGCGGCGTCGGGAGCATGCTGATGAAGCGCCTGATCGCCTGCGCGAAGCGTCGCGGCCTGTCGCGACTGGAGGGGATCGTGCTGCGCTCCAATATCGGCATGCGCAATTTCTGCGAGGCCCTGGGCTTCGTCCTCCACGACGATCCCGACGAGCACGACCAGGTCGTGATGGAGCTCGACCTCACCTGATGCCCGCGGCATGGCGCGCGCGCCGATCATGGAATAATGGCGGGCGAAAGGTGTTTGGAAAGCAACAACCGAGGAGAATTGCCATGAAGGGAACCATGCGGTTCGCAACGGGCGCTACGCTGGCGCTGCTCGCCGCGGGAACGGTCGCGGTGGCGCACGCGCAGTCGCCGAACATGACGTTCTTCGTCACCAGCGTCGGCGCGGGAAAAGGTGCGGATTTCGGCGGGCTCGCCGGCGCCGACAAGTATTGCCAGACCCTCGCCGCGACGGCAGGGGCGGGCAGCAAGACGTGGCATGCCTATCTCAGCACGCAGGCGTCGGGCAGCGCGCCGGCGGTCAACGCGAAGGACCGGATCGGGAAGGGCCCGTGGCAGAACGCGAAAGGCGTCGTCATTGCGAAGGACGTCGGTGAGCTGCACGGCACCAGCAATCTGACCAAGCAGACCGCGCTCACCGAAAAGGGCGGCGTCGTGAACGGACGCGGCGACACGCCGAACAAGCATGACGTCCTGACGGGATCGCAGCCGGATGGCACGGCGTTCGCGGCGGGCGAGGACAAGACGTGCGGCAACTGGACGAAGAGCGGCGAAGGCTCGGCGATCGTCGGGCACTCGGATCGGACGGGCCTCGACACGAGCCCGCCGGCCCTGTCGTGGAATTCGTCGCATCCGACAAACGGCTGCAGCGATCCCGCGCTGGTGTCGACGGGCGGCGCCGGATTGCTCTACTGCTTCGCCGCGAACTGACGTCCGCGCGACACAAAGCGCCCCGGATCTTCGGGGCGTTCTTTTTGGGACGGCGCGCAGCCTGATTACTTGTATTTCTTCTCGAGATCCTTTGCGAGGGCGTCGAGCTCGGCGTCCGACATGCTCTCGATCTCCTTCATCGATTTTCCGGTGACGCTCTTCAGTGCCGCGGCGCCCTGTCCCTGGCTCATCGCGGCGCGTCCAGTAGCCATCGTTTGCTGCGCGGCTTCCGTGTCCTTCCTGATCTTGGCGTCGTAGAGACGCTCGACCTCAGCGTCCGATTTGCCGTTGGCTGCGGCGCCGACCGTCTTGCGCTTTTGCTCCAGCATCCCGGCGTTGACTTTCGCCTGCGCCTCCTGCTTCTGGCGCTGCATCTGCTGTTGCTTTTGCTGCTCCGCGCGATGCTCGGCGTCGCGCTGCGCCTTTTCGCGCGCTTCCATGGCCGGATCATAGTCGGCAAGGGCGGGTGCGCCGATAAACAGCAGGAGGAGGGCGACACGGGCGAGAGGATTCAACAGTTTCTCCTTGACGATGGGCGGCGCAGCCTGCTCGACGTAAGTCTACTACGCGGGCGACAAAAAACGCCCCGGGGTTGCCGGGGCGTTTCGTTTGCAGCTTGACCGCGAGTTCGCATCACTCGCCTTCGAGAAAGCTCCGCAGCTTTTCCGAGCGCGAGGGATGCCGCAGCTTGCGCAGCGCCTTCGCCTCGATCTGCCGGATCCGCTCGCGGGTGACGTCGAACTGCTTGCCGACTTCCTCCAGCGTGTGGTCGGTGTTCATCTCGATGCCGAAGCGCATGCGCAGCACCTTCGCTTCGCGCGGCGTCAGCGTGTCGAGGATGTCCTTGCAGACGTCGCGCAGGCTCGCGTTGACGGCGGCGTCGGAGGGCGACACGGTTGACAGATCCTCGATGAAGTCGCCGAGGTGGCTGTCGTCGTCGTCGCCGATCGGAGTCTCCATCGAGATCGGCTCCTTGCTGATCTTCAGGATCTTGCGGATCTTCTCCT
>JBDTLY010000305.1:0-4475 GCA_039934535.1 Casimicrobiaceae bacterium
CCTTGGCGAGCAGGATGCCGACGATGTCGTCCTTGTTCTCGCCGATCACCGGAAAGCGCGAGTGGCGCGTCTCGAGCACCAGCGGGATGAACTCCGCGGGATCGTCCTCGATCGACACGACGTCCATCTGGGCGCGCGGGATCATGATGTCGCGCACCGTCATCTCGGACACCTGCAGCACGCCCTCGATCATCGACAGCGCATCGGCGTCGAGGAGCTTCCGCTCGAAGGCGCCGTGCAGCAGGTCGAGGAGTTCCTCGCGGTCCTCGGGCTCGCGCGTCAGGAACGCGGACAGCCGCTCGAGCAGCGTCGGCCGGTCCTGCTTGTCGGCGGCTTCTTCCATTCGTCAGGTGCGGGCCGCGCGGCCGGTCGCATAGGGGTCGGGCACGCCGAGGCGCCCGAGGATCGCCGTCTCGCGCCTTTCCATCGCCCGCGCAGCGCGGACGGTGTCGTGATCGTAGCCTTGCAGGTGCAGCATGCCGTGGACGACGAGGTGGGCGCAGTGGTCCGCAAGGGGCTTCCCCTGCGCTTTTGCTTCGTGCCGCAGCACCGGCGCGCAAAGCACGATGTCGCCGGTCAGCGGACTCTGCTCATCGTACACGAACGCGAGGACGTTGGTCGCGTAGTCCTTGCCTCGGTAGAGTCCGTTCAGCGTCTGTCCTTCGCGCGTCCCGACAAAACGTACCGTGACGATGCAAGCACGCTGCTGCGCGGCCTTGGCCCAGCGGCGCAGCGACGGCGCGGGCGGCAGTCCCGGCGCGGCCACCGCGTACTGGACGGTAAGCGACATCCGCGGCGAGCGTCCCGCCATCAGCGGTCGGGCTCGGCGGATTTCTTCGCCGCTTCGCGCTCGTAGGCGGTGATGATCTTCTGCACCAGCGGGTGGCGCACGACGTCGGCGCTGGTGAAGCGCGTGAACGCGATCCCGCGCACGCCGGCGAGGATGCGATCCGCCTCGATGAGACCGCTCTTCTGCCCGCGCCCGAGGTCGATCTGCGTGACGTCGCCCGTGATCACCGCCTTCGTCCCGAAGCCGATGCGGGTCAGGAACATCTTCATCTGCTCGGGCGTGGTGTTCTGCGCCTCGTCGAGGATGATGAACGAATGGTTGAGCGTGCGCCCGCGCATGTAGGCGAGCGGCGCGATTTCGATGGTGCTGCGTTCGAAGAGCTTCCCGGTCTTGTCGAAACCGAGGAGGTCGTACAGCGCGTCGTAGAGCGGCCGCAGGTAGGGATCGACCTTCTGCGCCAGATCGCCGGGCAAAAAGCCCAGCCGCTCGCCGGCCTCTACCGCGGGCCGCACGAGCACGAGGCGCTTGACCGCATCGCGCTCGAGCGCGTCGACGGCGCAGGCGACGGCGAGATACGTCTTGCCGGTGCCCGCGGGACCGATGCCGAACGTGATGTCGTGCTCCTGAATGTCTTTCAGGTATTGCGTCTGGTTCGGCGTGCGGCCGTGCAGGTCGGCGCGGCGCGTGCGCAGGAGCGGCACCATCTCGCCGTCCGCGATGGCGGCCGCCGCTGCGTGTTTCTGCGTGGCAAGCTCGATCAGCCCGAGCTGGATGTCGTCGACCGACAGCGGCTTTTCGGCGGCCGCGTAGAAACGCTGGAGCGCCGCCATGGCCTGCGCCGCGTGCGCCGTCGTGCCGGTCAGCGTGAAGCTGCCGCTGCGGTGCGCGATCGCAACGTCGAGCGCGGCTTCGATCTGGCGCAGGTTCGCGTCGAGCGGCCCGCACAGGTTGGCGAGCGCGCGGTTGTCGAGCGGGGACAGCGTCAGTTCGTGCCGTTCGCGTTTTCCGGTCATGCGCTAGCCGTGGTGACGGCGGTCATCGTGGGGCTCAAATTCCCTGCCGGATGATCGGCGCTTTCAGTGCCTCGTCGAGCGTGCCCGCCGATTCGACGAGATGCGCCCGCGTCGCGGGGTCGCGGCTGCCGCTCGCCGACGCGACCTTGATCTGCGCCGAGAGCTGCTTCGCTTCCTCGCGGAACAGCGCGGTCGCATCCGCGGGCGTGGTCGCCGACGGCCGGGTCAGCACGTTGACGATGCGGCGCAGGTGCTCGCGCTGCAGGTCGCGCCGCGGGCCCGGGATCGAAGCGCCCGTCTTCAGTTCGCTCCAGATCGAACCGCGCAGCGTGGCGAAGAGCTCGGGAAGCGTCAGCGCCTGGTCCGTCTTGGCGACCTTGACCTCCGAATCGAGGAGCCGCGTCAGCACGGTGTCGCTCAGGAGCTGGTTCAAGGCGCCGGTCTGCAGCGCGAACACGCGCGTGCGGAGGCTGAAGTCCGGATTGAACTTGGCGGCCGAGAAGCCGGCGAGGCCGATGTCGAGATAGTTGATTCCCATGCTGCGCAGGAATTCCGGCTTGAACTGGAAACTGTCCGCGGCGAACACGCCGGTCGCGAGCAGCTTCAACGCCGCGCGTTGTCTCTCCGGCGGCACCGGGGTCAGCGGCAGGTTGCGCGTGCCCGCGTAGTCGCGAACGTAGTACACGCCACCCACGTATTTCGCCGTCAACACTGCCGCGCGGTTGGTCTGCCGGAAGCCGGCGTCGAAACTGCGGCGCAGGACGTCGTACGATTCGCCGGGTTTCAGCGTCTTCGCTTGCAGGCGCTGCCAGAGCTCCTGCGAGATCACGAGCCGCTTCGACAGGTAGAGCAACGGGTCCGTGCCGAGATCGAACTGGCTGGCGTCGGGGTCGAGCCCGGCAACGGATTCCTCGTCGGACGAGAACGCGAGCAGCGGATCCGTCGCGCCGCGCGCGGCGATCTTCGCGAGCTCTTCCGTCTCCGTCTCCTTCGGCAGCGGACGGTAGGCGTACTCGATCGCCCAGTAGTCGTAGGGGCCGATCGTCGGCTCGACGTACTCGCCCTGCGATTCGCCCTTGACCGCGATGTTGAACGGGTTGTACTCCATCACCGAACCCGAGATTCCGTACTGTTTGCTGAACGCGGGATCGGAGATCTTGGCGAGCGGATACACCGTGGACGCGCGGAAGTTGTGGCGCAGGCCGAGCACATGCCCAACCTCGTGCATGGTCACAGCCTTCAACGCGGCGAGGACAAACGCCTCCGCTTCCGGGCTGCCGGGCTCGATTTCGCCGCGTTCGGCGAGCACGTCGAGACCGAATTGCATTTCGGAGAGCGCTTCCGTCGCATATGTGCACGCGCCGCCGTCGATCCCGAGTGAGGGATTGGACCCGTCAAGCGACGGCCACGCGGAGGGCGCCTGCTCGCTGACGAAGGTGCGGTTCACGCGCGACCACGATTCCGGGATCGCGACCTGCGCATCGAGGATCTCGCCGGTGCGCGGATCGACGGTCGACGGGCCGATGGCGAACCCCGCGTCGGTCGCGACGAACCAGCGCACCGTCGAGTGCCGCGCGTCGAACGTGTCGAACGCGGCGTCGGCTTCCTGCTGCTTCACCACGATCGCGTCCTTGTAGCCGATTTTCTCGTACGCCTTGTTCCACTCGAGGATGCCGTCGCGCACGGCGGTGCGATAGGCCACCGGAACGTTGCGGTCGATCCAGAAGACGATCGGTTCTTTCGGCTCGGAGACCGCGGCGGACGGATCCTTCTTTTCCAGGCGCCAGCGGTTGACGTAATGCGTCTGCGCCGTGAACTTGGTATCGGCGGAGAAGTCCCAGACCGTGCTCTCGAAATGGCCGACGCGCGGATCGGCGCGCCGCGTCGGCATGGCGTCCGGCAGCTTCGCGATGCTGTAGGTGTAGCCGAGGAACAGGCTCCGCGCATCCGGCAGCGTGGTGAACGGCGGGAACGGATTCGGCGGCGGCGGCGTCGGCGTGGGGACCGGCGGCAGCGATGCGCGCGGATTCTGGTAATGGGCCGCGACGACGAACGACGATTGCTCCGGCGAGTTGCGCAGCGCTTCGAAGCTCGAGTTCTTGGCGTCGAACGTGTAGCTGCGCATGTGGATGCCGGTCGTGAAGCGCTCGCCGACCGGAATGTCGGTCAGGAGCAGCGCGTTCGCGTCGACGAGGACGGTCTTGCGGTCGGGGTGCGGCGCGCTCGCGACGGTGGTGGCGCTCAGCAGGCTGTCGGTGAACCCTTCCTTCACGCCCTGCGCCATCGGCGCGTTGGCGCCGCCGGTGAATCCGTAGTTTTTCGCGATGAGTTGAACGGTGGTGCCGATCTTCTTCCACTCGACGATCTGGTTCATCAGCATCATGCCGCCGTAGACGCCCTTCTCGCCGATGCCGCGGCTCAGGTTGGCGGTGAAGAGAAACGGGACGCCGAACTGCTCGGGCGCGATCTCGATCCAGACCTTCTCGTCCTTCTGCCACGTGGGGAAGAGTCCGGCAGTTTCCTTCGCGTCCTTGATGACTTCGGCAAACGGTTTCGGCTGCCCGGGCACCGGCGGCGTGGCGGCTCCGGCGCCCACGGGAGCTGCTCCGGCGCCCGGGGCTGCGCCTGCTGCGGGCGGCCGCGTTGCAGCCCCGGCGGCCGCGCCAGCCGCG
>JBDTLY010000306.1:0-4462 GCA_039934535.1 Casimicrobiaceae bacterium
GCCTTCGAGCTCTCCGATCTCCTGCAGGAGCGCCGTCGGCGACAGTACGACGCCGTTGCCGATGTAGACAGATACGCCGGGGTGAAGAATGCCGGACGGAATGAGGCGCAGCACGGTCTTTCGGCCGCCGATGACGAGCGTGTGCCCGGCGTTGTGGCCGCCCTGGAAGCGCACCACGCCCTGCGCATGCTCGGTCAGCCAGTCGACGATCTTGCCTTTGCCTTCGTCGCCCCACTGGGTTCCGATGACGACGACGTTTTTGCCCATGGGGTTGGCGCCGGAAGGTTCGAAGGGGGAAACGCGAAGCGTACAGCCGCGGATATTACGGTGCCGGCGCGCGGCGCGCCACGATGCCGGCGAGCTGCCGAAGGTAGAGCGTGAATCCCGTTGCCGGCCGCGCGCGCCCGAACGCCTTGCCGATGCCGTCATAGCGGCCGCCGTTGCCGATCGCGGCGGACAGTCCGGGCGTGAAGACCGAGAAGATAGCGCCGCTGTGGTAGTGGAAGCCGCGCAGGTCGGCAAGATCGATGTGGAGCGCCTCGACGTGCGGCCCGGCGGCGTTGGCGAGGATTTCGAGTGCGGCGAGGGCGTTGCTGATCGCGGGCGTGTCGGGCAGCCGCGCGCGCGCGGCGGCAAGCACCTCGGCCGCCGGACCGTACAGCGACGGCAACGCGGTCAGCGCGTCGCGCCAGGCGGGTGCCAGCTTTGCCGTGAGCGCCGCGACCGTGGGCACGTCCTTCGTGCGCAGCGCCACGAAGAGATCGGAATCCTCGGTGTCGCTGCCCACACCGGCGCCCGCGGCGAGCGCCCGGTACACGCCGACGTGCCCGAGATCGAGATGCAGCGCGTGAACGCCCGCCGCGGCGAGCGAGGACAGCAGGAGGAGGATCACCTCCGTGTCGCCGGCGATGCCCGCCTCGCCGAAGAGTTCAGCGCCGATCTGCGCGACCTCGCGCGTCTCGCCGATCCCGGCAGTCGTGCGCAGGACGCTGCCGGCGTAGCAGAGGCGCGTGATTCCGGGCTCATTAAGCAAATGCGCGTCGATTCGCGCGACCTGCGGCGTGATGTCGGCGCGCATGCCCAGCAGGCGGCCCGACATCGGGTCGACCACCTTGAATGTCTGCAGGTCGAGATCGTGCCCTGTGCCGGTCAGGAGCGAGTCGAGATGCTCGACCAGCGGTGGCTGCACCAGCCGGAAGCCCTGCGCACGGAAGTGGTCGAGCAGCGCGCGGCGCAGCGCTTCCATTCGCTCGGCTTCGGCGGGCAGGATGTCCTCGATGTACTCGGGCAGGATCCACTTACGCATGGCGGAGGAGCCAATAGCCGATGAGCCCGAGGGCGATGGATAGGAGGCCGATGAAGCGCAGTTGCCCGTCGGTCAGGAGCACGAGCTTCTTAAAGCTGTCACGCCACACGCGCGGTGCGACAAAGGGCAGCAGCCCTTCGACCACGAGCACCAGCGCGCACGCCGCCCACAGCGAATCCGCCACGAATCTGTCCCCGGAACGCAGGCCGCCGACGCGTTACCTGGGCGCCTTCGCGCCCGCGCCGCCCGGGCCCCGGAAATACCGGAAGAAGTCGGAGCCCGGATCGAGGACCATCATGTCGTTGCGCCCGCGGAACGTCGCGCGGTAGGCCTCGAGGCTGCGGTAGAACGCGAAGAATTCGGGGTTCGCGCCAAAGGCCGCCGCGTAGATAGCGGACGCCTTGGCGTCGCCTTCGCCCTTGAGCTTCTGCGCCTGGCGGTACGCTTCCGCGAGGATGACTTCGCGCTGGCGATCGGCATCGGCGCGGATCTTCTCGGAATCGGCCTGACCCAGGGAACGCAGCTCGTTGGCGACCCGGCGGCGCTCCGATTCCATGCGCGCATAGACGGGGTCGGTCACGTCGGGCGGCAGCTCGACGCGGCGCAGCCGCACGTCGACGATCTCGACGCCGAACGTCTTGGCGTCGGTATCGGCCTTGAGCCGGGTCGTGGCCATGATCTTGTCGCGCTCGGACGAGATCACCTCGTGCACGGTGCGCTTGTTGATTTCCTCGCGCAGGTTCGCGCGGACCGTCGTCGAGAGCCGCTGCCGCGCGACATCCTCGTCGCCCTGCTGCGTGTTGACATAGAACTGCTTGACGTCGGTGATGCGCCAGAGCACGAAGAAGTCGATCAGCAGCGGCTTCTTTTCGGATGTCGTGATCCGGTCGGGCTCGGGATTGTCGAGCACCAGCGTGCGGCGGTCGTAGAACTTGACGTTCTGCAACAGCGGCCACTTGGTGTACAGCCCCGCGGTGGACTGCGTCTCCACGATTTCGCCCAGCTGGAACTTGATCGCGTATTGCGTCTGGTGAACCGTATAGAGCGCCTGCGATGCGACGAGCAGGATCGCGACGACCAGCGCGAGGATCGGCATCGTGTACTTCATCGCGTTTCCCCGGGACGGTCGCGGTTGCGCAGGGCTTCGCGCGCGCGGGACGGATCGAGCGTAACCGAGGCTTCCGGCGGCGGCGCCGTCGACGGGCGGGAGGCCGACAGGTCGGGCGCGGCACCGGGCGTGACGGTCACGGGACTGCTTTGCTGAATCAGCTTGTCGAGCGGCAGGTAGAGGAGGTTGCTGCCCGCCTTCTGGTCGACGAGGACCTTGCTCGAGCTCCCGAGCACCGTCTGCATCATGTCGATGTAGAGGCGCTCGCGCGTGACGGCGGGCGCCTTCGTGTATTCGGTGAGGATCTGCCGGAAGCGCGACGCGTCGCCTTCGGCACGCTGCACGACCGACGCGAGGTAGCCGTTCGCTTCCTCGAGGAGCCGCGCGGCGTTGCCGCGGGCGCGCGGCACGACGTCATTGGCGTAGGCCTGGCCTTCGTTGCGGAAGCGGTCGCGGTCCTGCCCCGCCTTCACCGCGTCGTCGAACGCCGCCTGCACCTTGTCCGGCGGCTGGACGCTTTGCAGCGCGACCTTCTGGATGAAGATGCCCGCGCCGTAACGGTCGAGCATCTCCTGCATCAGCTTCTCGGCGGACTTGGCGATCTGCTCGCCGCCTTCGTAGAGGACGAAGTCCATCTTCGCCTTGCCGACGACCTCGCCCATCGCGGTCTGCGCGACGAACTGCACGATCTGGTCCGGGTTGCGCACATTGAACGCATACGCCTCGGCATTGTTGAGGTTGTACTGGACGGTGAACAGGACGTCGATGATGTTCTCGTCGTCGGTCAGCATCGAGGCTTCGTTGGCCTTCTTGTTTTTCGAATTGCCGCGGAAGCCGACCTCGACGCGCCGCGATTGCGAGAAGTCGACGAGCTGCACCGCCTCGATCGGGAAGGGCAGGTGCCAGCGCGCGCCCGCCTGCGTCGTCTCCGTGTACTTGCCGAAGCGCGTGACGACCCCGCGCCGGCCTTCGTCGACGATGTAGACGCCGCTCGCGAGCCAGACGAAGAGCACGAGCGCGACCAGGATGCCCGCGCCCGAGAGCGGAAGTTTGCGGCTCCGGCCGCCGTCGCCGGGACCGCCCCCGCCATCGTTGCCCCCGCCCGCCTTGCGGCCGAAGAGCTCGTTGAAGCGCCGGCTCAGGTTGCGCCAGATCTCGTCGAGATCGGGCGGGCCGCTGTTGTTGCCGCGCTTACCCCACTGCGGATCGTTGAGCGACATCTGGAGTCGTCGATGAAAAAAGGCGGGTCGCTTCTGCGGAAGTGGCCGCGTCAGGCGTTCACGATGGAGGCCGCGGCAGCGGCGGCGAGCGATTCGTGCGGCGGGAACCGTTCGGCGAGCGCGGCGCGCAATTCGGGGCACCCGGCGCCCGTCAACGCGCTTACACGGACCACGTGCAGTATACCAGAGGGGTCGCGCTCGCCGCCCGGAGCGATGCCTGTCGCGTCGATCTTGTTGTAGACGCGAATCTGCGGCACGTCCTGCGCGCCGATCTCTTCCAGCACCGTGTCGACGGCGGCGATCTGCTCGTCGCGATTCGGGTGGGAAGCGTCGATCACGTGCAGCAGCAGGTCGGCCTGCGCGGCCTCGGCGAGCGTCGCGCGGAACGCGGCGACGAGGTCGTGCGGCAGGTCGCGGATGAATCCCACGGTGTCGGAGAGCACCATCGGCGCCGCGCCTTCCACGTGGATGCGGCGCAGCGTCGTGTCCAGCGTCGCGAACAACTGGTCCGCGGCGAATGCGCGGGCGCCGGTGAGGCGATTGAACAGCGTCGACTTGCCCGCGTTCGTGTAGCCGACGAGCGCGACGGTGCGCACGGCGGCGCGCCGCCGCGTGCGTCCCTGCGTGGCGCGCTGGCGGGCGACGAGCTCGAGGCGCCCGTTCAGCACCTTGACGCGGATTCCCAGCAGGCGGCGGTCGGTCTCGAGCTGCGTTTCGCCCGGGCCGCGCAACCCGATGCCGCCCTTCTGGCGCTCGAGGTGGGTCCAGCCGCCGACGAGGCGGGTGAGCTGGTGTTTCACCTGCGCGAGTTCGACCTGCAGCTTGCCT
>JBDTLY010000307.1:0-4444 GCA_039934535.1 Casimicrobiaceae bacterium
TGCTCATGTGCGCGTCGACTTCGACCACGTCGCCACGGCCGATCTTGATGCCGACGAGTGGCTTCAGGAATTCAAGGTCGGAATGCTCGCCCACCGCGAGGACGAGCGAGTCCGTCTTGAGCTCCTCGTACTTGCCGGTGGCGACCGTGCCGGAGCCGTCGGGCAGCATCTCCATCAGCTCCACCGTGACCGAGTCGTTGCCGAAGCGCTTCACGGTGGACATCCACTTGACCTTCACGCCCTCGGCAAACGCCTCCGCGGCCTCCTCGGGATGCGCGCGCATGTGCTTGCGGTCGGAGCGATAGATCAGGATCGCCTCGGTGGCGCCCAATCGTTTCGCCACCCGCGCGGCATCCACGGCGGTGTTGCCCGCGCCGATGATGCCGACGACGCGCCCGAGCTTGGGCGCGTGTCCCTGCTCGACCTGCTCCAGCAGCTCGAGCGCGTGGATCATGCGGCCGCCGTCCATCGACGGAACGTCCATGTGGTTGCCGATCTGCGCGCCGATGGCCAGGAACACCGCGTCGAAGCGACCGTCCTCTTTCTCCGCCAGCACGTCGTGCACGCGATGGTTGCATGTCATCACCACACCCATCGCCCGGATGCGCTCGATCTCCTTCATCAGGCCGTCGCGCGGAAGGCGGTATTGCGGGATGCCGTAATGCATCATGCCGCCCGGCTCCGGGCCTGCGTCCTTGATCTCGACGTGGTGGCCCAAGCGCTTCAGGTGGTACGCGCACGCGAGGCCGCCCGGGCCGGCACCGACGACGAGCACGCGCTTGGCCGTCGGCGGCTTGACCGGAACCTGCCATCCTCTTTCCGACGCGAGATCGCCGAGGAAGCGATCGAGCGAGTGGATCGAAACCGCCTCGTCCAGTTGCGCGCGGTTGCAGGCGCTTTCGCAGGGGTGATAACAGGCGCGGCCGTGTGTCCCCGGCAGCGGGTTCTCCTCCATGTATTTCTGCCACGCGGCCTCGTATCGCCCCGCTTGCGCGAGGTCGAGCCAGGCCTGGATGTTCTCGCCAGCCGGACACGCGTGATTGCAAGGCGGAAGCAGGTCGACGTAGACGGGCCGCTGCCATCGCGCGGCGCTGGTTCCCTTCCCGATCGTCGCCTTGTAGACCGGGGTGATGTCTTTCGGAATCAAGCTCATCGTGCAGGACCTCGAAATGCCGGGCGCCGCGATCGAGCGTTGCGCTTGACGTTTGCGAAACGTAAACCGGCGCCCGCCGGGGGAGCTTGATCCATGTCATGCAAAGGTGCCGGATGGCCGCCGCAGTCCGGCGGTCCGAGCGCGCCGCGCCGGGCATGGCGTTCGCCGTCCGTTGATCCAAGTCAAACGCACCCGGCGTGGCTGCGTTTACCTTACGCGGCAAGGGAGAAACGCGTGCGGACCTGCCACGACTCGTGTGCGCCGGCGACACGCTGACAACCGCACATGAACCCTTACGGCGCGTTTATCCTGTACCTCGTCGCGATCCTCGGATTCGTCGGGATCACGCTGCTGATGAACCGGTACCTGGGACCGAAGCCGGCGGCGTCCGCGATCAAGCTCGAGCCCTTCGAGTGCGGCGCGACGCCCATCGACACGCGCAACGTGAAAGCCGTCCCGATCAAGTACTACGCGATCGCGATCGCCTTCCTGCTCTTCGACCTCGAGACCGTGTTCCTCTACATCTGGGCCCTGGGCGCGCAGCCGCTCACCGGATTCATGCTGTTCACCTTCTTCATCTTCACCTTCCTGCTGGTCGCGATCCTTTTGTACGTCTACAAGGCAAGGCTGCTGGAAGCCGTCATCGAGTAGCCGTGGACCCAAAGACGATTCCGATCCGCGCGGCCAACGCCCGCACGCCCGCCTTCGAGTACTTCTCGACCAAGAAGGACGAGCTGGTCGGCTGGGCGCGCAAATTCTCCCTGTTTCCGTATCCGTTCGTGACGGCGTGCTGCGCGATGGAGTTCATGGCGGTGAGCTCGTCACCGTACGACACCGACCGCTTCGGCGCCGCGCTGCCGCGCTTTTCGCCGCGCCAGTCGGACCTGCTGATGGTCGTCGGCACCGTCACCCACAAGCAGGCGCCGGTGCTTCTCCGGGTCTACGAGCAGATGTGCGAGCCCAAGTGGGTGATGGCGTTCGGCGCGTGCGCGACCAGTGGCGGCTTCTACCAGAACTATGCTGCGGTCGCGGGCATCGACAAGATCATCCCGGTGGACATCTACGTTCCCGGCTGCCCGCCTCGGCCCGAGACGGTGATCGACGCCATCATGAAGCTGCAGGACCGCATCGCCCGCTCGCACCATCCGATCCTCACCGACACCTTCTGAACATGACGGCGCCGACCCTCGATCTTCTGCGGCAGCGTCTCGGTTCCGGGGCCGGTGACGCGAACCAGGCGCACGGCTCGTTCGTGCTCGTGCTCGATCCCGCGGCGCTGTCCGGCGTGGTGCGGCAGCTCAAGGAGGAATTCGGGTTCGATCTTCTGCTCGACGTGACGGCGGTCGACTGGCCCGGGCAGGCGCCGCGCTTCGAGGTCGTCTACCATTTCTATTCCACGTCGCACTTCGCCCGCGCACGGATCAAGACCCGCGTGCCGGAAGCCGACCCCGTGGTGGACTCGCTGACGCCGCTGTACGGCTCCGCGCATTTCATGGAGCGCGAATGCCACGAGATGTACGGGATCGGCTTTCGCGGCAATCGCGACCTGCGCCCGATCCTGCTCTACGAAGGCTTCGTCGGCCATCCGCTGCGCAAGGACTATCCGAAGGGACAAGAGCAGCCGCTTGTTCCGTATCGGTCGTAACAGCCATGCCGGACATCAAGATTCCGAACCCGGTCCGCCCCGCCTTCGGCGCGGAACACGACGGCGACGTCATCGTCAACATCGGGCCGTCGCACCCGGCGACGCACGGGACGATCCAGGTCATCGCGGCGCTGGACGGCGAAAGGGTGCGGCGCGTGGACGTGCACTGCGGCTACCTGCATCGCGGCTTCGAGAAGGAGTGTGAAGACCACACGTGGGCCAACCTGATCCCGTACGTGGACCGCCTCAACTACTGCTCCGGCCTGATCAACGACTTCGCCTATTGCGAAGCCGTGGAAACGCTGATGGGCATCGAGATCACGCCTCGCTGCAAGTACCTGCGCACGCTGCTCTCCGAGTATTCGCGCATTGCCGATCACCTCACGTGCATCGCGGCATCGCTGATGGAGCTGGGGGCGATGACAGCCTTCCTCTATCTGGTGATGATCCGCGACTACGTCTACGAGCACCTCGCGGCGCTGACCGGCGCGCGCGTCACCTACACTTACGGCAGGATCGGCGGGCTCGCCCGCGACCTGCCCGACGGCTGGCTTACTCGCCTCGACGAGATCCTGGTCCAGTACGAGGAATTCATCGGCCGCATCCACGGACTGATGGACCGCAACCGTATCTTCATCGACCGCACGCGCAACGTGGGCGTGATTTCGGCCGAGGATGCCGTCAGCTACGGCTTCACCGGACCGATCCTTCGCTCGACCGGCGTTCCGCGCGACCTGCGCAAGGATGCGCCATACCTCGCCTACGGCGAACTGGACTTCGAGGTGCCGGTCGGGATCAACGGCGACAACTACGACCGGTACTACGTGCGCATGCGCGAGATGGACGAATCCATCCGCATGATCCGGCAGCTCATGGAGCGGCTGCCGGCGGGCCCGATCAACGTCGACGACCGGCGCTGCGTGCTCCCCGAAAAGCATCTCGTGTACTCGGAAATCGAGTCGCTGATCAATCACTTCAAGCTGATCATGGAAGGCCCGCAGGTACCCGCCGGCGAGGTTTACACCGCGCACGAGGCGCCCAACGGCGAGCTCGGCTTCTATCTCGTCAGCACCGGCGGCGGAACGCCCTACAAGATGCACGTGCGTTCGCCGAGCTTCGTGCACATGGGCGGCGTGCAACTCATGCTCGAGGGCTATCAGCTCGCCGATATTGTTCCGACCTTCGGCTCGGTCAACATGATCGGTGGCGAGTGTGACAGATGAGCGGCAGATGAAGCACCTTATTCCCGAATTCGACGTGCTGCGCCGCCGGTTCCCGGCGGGATTCGAGTCGTCGCTGGTGCTGCCGTGCATCCGCCGCATCCAGGAAGATCGCGGCTACGTCGACGACAGCGACATCGACGGCCTCGTCGACTATCTCAAGGTGCCGCGGATCCAGATCGAGGAAGTGCTGAGCTACTACACGCAATTCCGCCGCAAGCCCATCGGCCGCTGGCACGTCGAGACCTGCCGCAACGTGAGCTGCTCGATGTGCGGCGCCGAGCGGCTGATGGCGCACCTCGAAGGAAAGCTGGAGATCGGTCCCGGCGAAACGACGCCGGACGGTCGCGTGACGTGGTCGACCGTCGAGTGCCTGGGGTCGTGCGGCACGGCGCCGGTGATCGTCGTCAACGACAAATTGCACGA
>JBDTLY010000308.1:0-4440 GCA_039934535.1 Casimicrobiaceae bacterium
TCTGGAAACGTCGCCGCCACGACGGGCGCGCCGACCGTCAGCGTCCCGGTCTTGTCGACGACGAGTGCATCGATCTTCTCCGCATGCTCGAGCGAGGCCGCGTTGCGCACGAGAATGCCGCTGCGCGCGCCCTGCCCGACGCCGACCATCAGCGCGGTCGGCGTCGCGAGACCGAGCGCGCACGGGCACGCGATGACGAGCACGGCGGTCGCGCGCATCAACGCGGCGCCCCAATCGCCGAGGGCGATGCCGTTGCCGACCAGTGTGACCGCCGCAATGACGAGCACCGCGGGCACGAACCACGCCGCGACGGCATCCGCGAGCCGCTGGACCGGCGCCTTCGACCCTTGCGCGGCCGCAACCTGCCGGACAATGCCGGCGAGGAGCGTCGCCTGCCCGACGGCCGTCGCCTCGCAACGCAGCGGCCCCGTTTCGTTGACGGTACCTGCGAGCACGCGCGCGCCGGGCAACTTGGCGATCGGCGCGCTCTCCCCGGTCAGCATCGCCTCGTTCACGGTGGATTCGCCGGTGAGCACACTGCCGTCCACCGGGACGCTCGCGCCCGCGCGGACGACGAAGACATCGCCGATGCGCAATTCGGCGAGGGGCACCTCCACCACGTCGCCGTCGCGTTCGCGCAATACCGTGGGTGGCCGCAACGCGAGCAGCTGGCGGATGGCCGTCGCGGTTTTCGCCTTCGCGCGTCCTTCCAGTAACTTGCCGAGCAGGACCAGCGTGATCACCACCGCCGAGGCCTCGAAATACACATGCTGGCCGGCGAGGGGAATGAGCCACACGGCGATGCTGAAGAAATACGCGGCGCTCGTGCCCAGCGCGACCAGCACGTCCATGTTCGCCGCGCCGCCGCGCACCGCGTTCCACGAACCGCGATAGAACCGCGCGCCGGCCCAGAATTGCACCGGCGTCGCGAGCGCGAACTGCAGCCACACGGGCAGCACGGGATCGTGCCGGCCGCCGAGCATGAACGCCATCTGCGCGACCAGCGGCGCTGTCAGAAGCGCCGCGATGACAAACGTCGTGAGGTCCTTCCGGTAGCGCAGGTTCTCGATGGCAGCCGCGTGGTCCGGCTCGGTAAAGGGATCGACGGTTGGCGTCGCGTCGTATCCCGCCTTGCGCACCGCCTCGATCAGTGTTTGCTGGGAGGCCTTGTCCGCGTCGAACTCGACGTGCGCGGTTTCGTTCGCGAAGTTCACGGCCGCGCGCACCCCGTCGGAGCGGTTAAGCACCTTTTCGATCCGGGCCGCGCATGCGGCGCAGGTCATCCCGGTGAGCTGGAGGTCAATCGTTTGCGGTGTCATCGAGGGATCGCGGCGGGCCAGACACTATGTTGCGCCGGATTGTGCGCTGCGCAAGGGGGAAACACGTTGACCTGCGCCAACATCGGTCCACTCGGGTTCAGAACCGGACACGCCCAGTGAGCATGTCCCGGTACATCAACCAGTCGCCGAGAAAGCTGCAGAGCGGGCACGTGAATGTCGCCGGCATGTCGGGCTCGTGTGCTCCGGCAGGCAGAAGGGATAGAACTCGGCGAACGACGCGAAGCGGTCGGCCATCGCGGCCCCTTTTTCGGTGACGCTCAGCTCGCGCGGGCGAAGAAGGCGTCGGCCATCTTGACCGCGCGCTCGACGTCCGCGCGGGACACGTCGAGGTGCGTCACCCAGCGCTGCTGAGTCGTCCCGATCATCTGCACGCCTTCGGTGGCGACATGCCTGGCGAACGCGTCGGCGATGGTGGCGGGCATGCTGACGAAGACCATGTTCGTTTGCGGCGGAGCCACGCTCAACTTTTCATGCTTCGCGAGGCCCGCGGCGAGCAGCGCCGCATTCTCGTGATCTTCGGCCAGCCGCTCGATGTGATGCGCGATCGCGTGCCGCCCGGCCGCCGCGAGAATGCCCGCCTGGCGCATCCCGCCGCCCAGCATCTTGCGCCACCGGCGCGCGGCCTTGACGTAGTCCTTGCCGCCGCACAGCAAGGAGCCCACCGGCGCGCCCAACCCTTTCGACAGGCACACCGAGACGGAATCGAAACCTTCCGCGACCGTTTTCGGCGCGACGCCGCGCTTCACCGCGGCATTCCACAGACGCGCGCCATCGAGATGCATGGCGAGATGGCGGCGGTCGGCGAGCGCGCGCACTTTCGCACAGTAGCCGTCGGGCAGGACCTTGCCGCCGATGGTGTTTTCGAGCGCGATCAGCCGCGACTTCGCGAAGTGCGAATCGTCGGGCTTGATCGCCGCCTCGATCGCCGCCACCGGAATCGTGCCGTCGGCCGCGTTGTCGAGCGGCTGCGGCTGGACGCTGCCGAGCACGGCGCCGCCGCCCGCCTCGTAGTGGTAGTTGTGCGACTCCTGGCCGAGGATCACCTCGTCGCCGCGCGTGCAGTGCGTCATGACTCCGATCAGGTTTCCCATGGTTCCGGACGGCACGTACAGCGCCGCCTCGAAACCGAGCAGCGCCGCCACTTCGGCTTCGAGCGCGTTGACGCTGGGGTCGTCGCCGAAAACGTCATCGCCGACCGGCGCCGCCGCCATCGCCGCGCGCATCGCGGCCGTCGGCCGCGTCACGGTGTCGCTACGGAAATCCATCGCCATCGTGGGCCCCCGCTCAGCTTTCGGCTTTTAATTGCGGGAAGAGGATCACGTCGCGGATCGACGGGCTGTCGGTCAGCAGCATCACGAGACGGTCGACGCCAATGCCCTCGCCCGCCGTCGGCGGCAGCCCGTATTCCATCGCGCGTAGATAGTCGGCGTCGAAAAACATCGCCTCCTCGTCGCCCGCTTCGCGCGCGTCGACCTGCCCGCGAAACCGCGCCGCCTGGTCCTCGGCGTCGTTGAGCTCGGAAAAGCCGTTGGCGTACTCGCGGCCGGTGATGAAGAGCTCGAAGCGGTCGGTGACCGCCGGATTTGCGTCGTTCGCGCGCGCAAGCGGCGAGACGTCGGTCGGATGCGCGACGATGAACGTCGGCTGCACGACCTTGTCCTCAGTGGTCGCCTCGAACAGTTTGAGCTGCAGTATCCCCACGCCATCGGTCGCAAACACTTCGACGTCGAAGGGCGCGAGCGCGACGCGCAAATACTCCGGCTTTGCGAGCTCGGCCAGCGGATAGTGCGGGTGGTATTTATGGATCGCTTCGGCCATGGTCAGCCGGTCGAACGGCTGGCCCAGGTCGATCTCCGT
Source organism: Casimicrobiaceae bacterium (assembly GCA_039934535.1). GTDB lineage: Bacteria > Pseudomonadota > Gammaproteobacteria > Burkholderiales > Casimicrobiaceae > CAIWHR01. The sequence continues at coordinate 3,198 of JBDTLY010000308.1, forward strand.
GCCCTGGTAGGTGATCGTCGTCGTGCCGACCACCTTTTGCGCGACTTCGCGAACGAGCGTCTCGGTGAGGTCCATCAGGTAGCGATAGTCCTGATAGGCCTCGTAGAACTCGAGCATCGTGAATTCGGGATTGTGCCGCGTCGAGAAGCCCTCGTTGCGGAAGTTGCGGTTGATCTCGAACACCTTTTCCATGCCGCCGACGACGAGCTTCTTGAGGTAGAGCTCGGGCGCGATGCGCAGGTAGAGCTTCATGTCGAGCGCGTTGTGATGCGTGACGAACGGCCGCGCCGCCGCGCCGCCGGGGATCGGGTGCATCATCGGCGTCTCGACTTCGAGGTAGCCGTGCGCGACGAAGAATTCGCGCATCGCCTGCACGATCTGCGAGCGCTTGATGAAGACGTCGCGCGACACCGCATTGGTGATGAGGTCGACGTAGCGCTGTCGGTAGCGCTGCTCCTGGTCGGTGAGCCCGTAGAATTTCTCGGGAAGCGGCCGCAGCGCCTTGGCAAGGAGGCGAATCGCCGTCACCTTGACCGAAAGCTCGCCGGTCTTCGTCTTGAACAGCGTCCCCGTGGCGCCGACGATGTCGCCCAGGTCCCAATGCTTGAATGCGTCCAGCTGTTCGGCGCCAAGCGCATCGAGCGTGACATAGAGCTGAATCCGGCCGCTCATGTCCTGCAGCGTCGCGAAGCAGGCCTTGCCCATCACGCGCTTCAGCATCATCCGGCCGGCGACGGTCACGGCGACGTGCAGCGATTCGAGCTCGTCGTTGTTGTTGCCGTCGTATTTCGCGTGCAGGTCGCCCGCGAGCGCGTCGCGGCGGAAGTCGTTCGGGTACGCCTGCCCGTGCGCGCGCAGCGCCGTGAGCTTGGCGCGGCGCTCGGCGATGATCTGGTTCTCATCCTGCGGCGGCGCAGCTGCGGGCGCCGGATTCTTCTGGTCGGACAAGGTCACACCCCCTGCTTCAGACTCGCGGCGATGAAGTCGTCGAGATCGCCGTCGAGGATCGCCTGCGTGTTGCCAACCTCGTAGTTGGTGCGCAGATCCTTGATCCGCGACTGGTCGAGCACGTAACTCCGGATCTGGTGGCCCCAGCCGATGTCGGTCTTGGAATCCTCGAGCTTCTGCTGCGCCTCGCGCCGTTTGCGCAGTTCGAGCTCGTAGAGTTTCGACTTCAGCATCGCCATGGCCTCCGCGCGGTTGCGATGCTGCGAGCGGTCGTTCTGGCACTGGACGACGATGT
>JBDTLY010000309.1:0-4421 GCA_039934535.1 Casimicrobiaceae bacterium
CGGGCAGATCATGCCGCCGGTGATGGGCGCGGTCGCGTTCATCATGGCCGAAACGCTCAACGTGCCTTACGTGATGATCGTCAAGGCCGCGATAATTCCAGCGATACTCTATTACGTGACGGCATTCTGGATGGTCCACCTCGAGGCGGGGCGTGCCGGTCTCATGGGCATGCCCAAGGCCGATTGCCCCAATCCGTGGGAAGCGATCCGGCGGAAGTGGTACCTGATGCTGCCGCTCGCCGTGCTCGTGTTCATGCTGTTCGACGGATTCACGCCGATGTTCTCCGGTATCGTCGGTCTTGCGCTGACGGCAGTGCTGATCCTCGGCGCCGGAATCGCGTCCGGCTTCGGCTCGATGACGTTTCGCATCGTCTTCTGGGTGATCCTCGGATTCGGCACTGCAAGCTTCTTCAAGTACGGCATATGGCCCATCATTGCAATGATCGCAACGCTGGTCGTGGTGAACCTCGTCATCAAGGGCGGCCGCGAGACGCTCGCGATCATGCGCGGCAGCATGATCGACGGCGCGAAGCAGGCGGTCGCCGTCGGCATCGCCTGCGCGATCGTTGGCGTGATCATCGGCGTGCTGACGCTGACCGGCGCCGCGTCGAACTTCGCGGGTTTCGTGCTCGAGGTCGGCGCGAAGAGCCTGTTCCTGTCGCTGTTCCTGACGATGGCCGTGTGCCTCGTGCTCGGCATGGGCATTCCGACGATCCCGAACTACATCATCACCAGCGCCATTGCCGCGCCTGCGCTGCTGAAGCTCGGCGTGCCGCTGATCGTCTCGCACATGTTCGTGTTCTATTTCGGCATCATGGCCGACCTGACGCCGCCCGTCGCGCTGGCCGCGTTCGCGGCGGCCTCGATCGCGAAAGCCTCGCCGATGAAAATCGGCTGGAAGGCAACGCACATCGCGATCGCCGGTTTCGTGATCCCGTACATGGCGGTCTACGATCCCGCGCTCATGGTTCAGGGCGGGACGGCACTCGACACCGTCTACGTGGTGTTCAAGGCGCTGGTCGCGATCGGGCTGTGGGGCGGGGCGGCAGTCGGCTACCTGCGCGGGCCACTGAACTGGCCGGAGCGGATCTTCGCCACGGGAGCGGCGAGCCTGCTGGTGGCGGCGATCCCCTGGACCGACGAAGCCGGATTCGTCGCCAGCGCCGCCTTCGTCGGCTGGCATCTTTTTCGCACGCGGCGCGGCCGCCCGGTCGCGCGCGCATAACGCGCTCTCGCCTGCGCCTGTGTCCGTGGACGCGATCTGCCTGCTCGTCGCCGGCGTGGTTCGCGCCACCTTTCCGGGACCCGAGTTCACGCTGGCGTGGGAGCACTCGGTCCAGAAATCGCGCTGGGAGGAACGCTACCGCGTCGACGGCGATTCGCTGATGCTCGTGGAAGCACGCGTCGCCGGTTCCGGGGCAGGCATGGAGCCGCCGCCCTCCGCGACCTTTCGCGACGGCGTCTGGACGTGGCAACCGCGCACGCGATTTCCCGAGCTGCGCCTGACGCACTCCGGTTACACCCGCGATTACTCGTTGTGCTGGCGCGACGGCTGCCGCGAATTGTCCGCGCTCACGGGGCCGGCGGAGGATGGCGCGGTGGTCGTCATTCGCGGTTGCGGCTGACGCTTCCGGCGGTCCACGCCGTCACGCCGCTCCGCTGACGTCCGGTCGCGGTGGCTTGCGGATCAGCGTGCTGACGCGGGTCGGGAAGGCGCCTACCTTGCGATCGAGGAAATAGTTGCGCAGCGTCCGCCCGATCGTGCGGAACGCCAGCGCTTCCCAGGGCATCTCGTGTTCGGCGAACAGGCGAACCTCGAGGCTTTCCGGACCCGGACCGAAATCGAGGTCGAGCAGGCGCGCGCGAAAGATCACGTAGACCTGGCTGATCTGCGGCAGGCTGATCATCGTGTAGAGGTCGCCGATCGCAACGCGCGCGTTGGCTTCCTCCAGCGTCTCGCGCACCGCGCCCGCGAAAATCGTCTCCCCGTTTTCGAGGAAGCCGGCGGGCAGCGTCCACAATCCGCGCCGCGGCTCGATCGCGCGCAGGCACAGCAGCACGCGATCCTCCCATTCCGGCAGGCAGCCGACGACGACTTTCGGGTTCTGGTAGTGGATGGTGCCGCATGCCGCGCAGACGAAACGTGGAAGCGTGTCGCCGTCGGGGATGCGAAGCTCGATCCGGCCGGACCCGCAGTGGCTGCAGAACTTCATTGCGGAGATTATGCGGCGCGCGGGAATGGCAGTCCATCCGTCAAGCCGAGGCGGCCCGCGCCACGCATCGAGGTTCATAATTGCGGCCCTGCCGTCGCGCGGCCCTGCGCCACGGCGCCACCGGATTTCACCCCATGAAACGTTCTTTGCTGCCAGACGCAGTCGAAAGCTATGTCTGCGACACGATAACCCGTGAAACCTCCGTGCAGCGCCGGCTGCGGGAAGAAACCGGCCGGCTGCCCAATGCCGGCATGCAGATCGGTTCGGACCTGGGTGCGTTCCTCGCGCTCCTCGCGCGTTCGATCAACGCGCGGCGCGCCATCGAAATCGGGACCTACACCGGCTACTCCGCGCTTGCCGTCGCTTCCGCGCTGCCCGCGGACGGCCTGCTCGTCGCCTGCGACGTCAACGCCGAATGGACGGCGATCGGCCGCCGCCATTGGGAGGAAGCCGGCGTGGCCGCCCGCATCGACCTGCGGCTGGGGCCGGCGAAGGAGACGCTCTCACAGTTGCACACGTCCTTTGGCGCCGGCGCCTTCGATTTCGCTTTCATCGATGCCGACAAGCCTGCATACGACGCGTATTACGAGGCGTGCCTCGAACTTGTCCGGCCCGGCGGACTGATCGCGCTCGACAACATGCTGTGGAGCGGCGCGGTCGCGGATCCGGCGATCACGGACGCGAACACCGTGGCACTGCGCACGCTGAATGCGAAGGTCAGCGCCGATCCGCGCGTCGACGCGTGCCTCCTCACGATCGGCGACGGCGTGATGCTCGCGCGCCGGCGGTAATCCTCACGGCCGAATGAACGTCTCGCGGTAATACTTCATTTCGGCGATCGACTCGTAGACGTCGGCGAGCGCCTCGTGCTTGCCTTCCTTGGGAATCCCCTTCATCAGCTCGGGTTTCCAGCGGCGCGCCAGCTCCTTCAGCGTCGAGACGTCGAGATTTCGGTAGTGGAAAAAATCCTCGAGCTGCGGCATCCAGCGCGCAAGGAAGCGCCGATCCTGGCAGATCGAGTTCCCGCACATCGGCGAGGCTTTCGCGGGCACGTGTTCGCGCAGGAACGCGAGCGCCGCCGTCTCGACGGCCGCGTCGGTGAACGTTGACGCCTTGACCCGGTCGATCAGGCCCGAGCGCCCGTGCGTGCCCTTGTTCCAGGAATCCATGGCGTCGAGCGCCGCGTCGTCCTGATGCACGGCCCACACCGGCCCCTCGGCGACCGTCGCGAGATCGCCGTCGGTGACGACGAGTGCCACTTCGATGATGCGGTCGCTCTCGGGCTTCAAGCCCGTCATCTCGAGGTCGATCCAGATAAGGCGCGCGGCGTCGGCAGGCATGGCGGATAAGCGTAGAATGGGCCGCGCATTCTCGCACATCGCGCCGCTCTCCATGCCGGCTTTCTTCCGCACACCATGACCGCCGCGACTTTCACCCTGGTCTTTCTCGTTGCGCTCGCCGTTTCGCTCGCCACGAAGCTCTGGCTCGCGCGCCGGCAGGTCCGCTTCGTCGCCGCCCATCGCGCCGAAGTGCCGCCGGCATTCGCTGATCGCATCGCGCTCGCCGCGCACCAGAAGGCCGCCGACTACACCGTCGCGCGCACCCGCTTCGGCATCGCCGAGACTGCCGTCGAGACAGCGCTTCTGCTGGCGCTGACGCTGGGCGGTGGACTCGCGGCCCTCGTCGCATGGACGGGGTCGCTCGGCGTCCCGCCGCTCGGCGCGGACCTGTCACTCATCGTTGCCGTCGCGCTCGTCGCGGGCGTCGTCGGCTTGCCGTTTTCGTACGTCAACACGTTCGGCATCGAAGCGAAGTTCGGCTTCAACCGGACGACGCGCGCCGTTTGGCTCGCCGATATCGCCAAAGGTGTGGCCGTCAGCGCCGTGCTGGGATTGCCGCTCGTCGCGCTGATCCTCTGGCTGATGCGCGCCACCGGCACGTACTGGTGGCTGTGGGCCTGGGTCGTCTGGGTCGCGTTCCAGTTCCTCGTGCTGGCGCTCTACCCCACGGTCATCGCGCCGCTGTTCAACAAGTTCTCGCCGCTGCCGGAAGGGCCGGCGCGCTCGGTGATAGAGGCGCTGCTTGCGCGTTGCGGCTTTGCGAACAAGGGCCTTTTCGTGATGGACGGTTCGCGCCGGTCGAGCCACGGCAATGCGTTCTTCACCGGCTTCGGCCGGGCCAAGCGGATCGTGTTCTTCGACACGCTGC
>JBDTLY010000310.1:0-4418 GCA_039934535.1 Casimicrobiaceae bacterium
GTCGGCATCGAATCGACCGAGGAGACCCGGCGCGCGTACCGGACGCTGCTGTTCAACGCGCCGGGCGCCGAGAAGTACCTCGCCGGCGTGATCCTGTTCGAGGAGACGCTCGGACAGGCCGACGACAAGGGCACGGCGCTGCCGGACGTTCTCGCGCACCGCGGCATCGTGCCCGGCATCAAGGTGGACAAGGGGACGGTCGCGCTGCCCGGCGCCGATGGCGACCTGATCACGACGGGGCTCGACGGCCTCGCCGACCGTCTCAAAGGTTACAAATCGAAAGGCGCGCGTTTCGCGAAATGGCGCGAGGTCTACGCGATCACCGACCGCAATCCGACGCCGCTCGGCATCGACGCCAATGCCGAGGTGCTGGCCCGTTACGCGGCGATCTGCCAGAGCGAAGGCATCGTGCCGATCGTCGAGCCGGAAGTGCTGATCGACGGCGTGCACACGCTCGAGCGCTGCCACGAAGTCTCCACGGCCGTGCTGCACGCGGTGTTCCAGGCGCTCCACCGGCATCGCGTGCTGCTCGAAGGCATCGTGTTGAAGCCGAGCATGGTGCTGCCCGGCAAGGAAAGCCCGCCGAAGGCGGCGCCCGAGGTCGTGGCGCGCGCGACACTCGAGGTGCTGAAGCGCACCGTACCGGCGGCGGTGCCGACGATCAATTTCCTGTCCGGGGGCCAGTCACCCGTCGAGGCGACCGCCAACCTCAACGCCATGAACGTGCTGGCGCCGCACGCGCCGTGGCTGCTGTCGTTTTCCTACGCGCGCGCGCTGCAGGAAGGTCCGATGAAGCTCTGGGCGGGCCGCGCGGAAAACGCGCGCGCGGCGCAGGAGGCGTTCGTCACGCGTCTCGAGATGAACAGCCTCGCGCGGCAGGGGAAGTGGAGCGCGTCGCTGGAGAAGTAGCTCTTCCGGCGCCGGGTCATCGCTGTTTAGGCGCCCTTGGCGAGCGCATGCCCTTCGTCAACCGCGCCTTCTCGGCGGTGAAGTTCACCGCCATGGCTTGCCGCTGCTGGTCGCTGAACTGCTTGTCCAGCGCCGCAAAGATCTCGCCCTCTTCCTCCTTGATGTGATGCTCGAGGAGTTCCTTTACCACCGCCGCGTGCGCCTTCCAGCCATCGCTGCCGGCCACACCGGGCTTGCCCATGCGCTCCATCAGGACGTCGACGAGGCTGTGCTCGACGAATCCCTCGTTCGCCAAATCTCTCGACTCCTCGCCCTTTGCCTTCGTCATTGGCACATAAACAATCGTCTCTTCCGCCCGCGCATGGGCCGTCAGGAACGGCTTGAGGGCATGGAAGTAACTCATGCGCTTGTCGGCGGTGCCCGCTTCCGCCATTTCGCGGACCAGCGACAGGATTTCCTTGTGATCCTCGTGCAGCAGCGCGCGAATATCGCCCGCAGACTGCGCGCCGAGGTACGTCTTTACGGTTTCGATTACCGACATGGTTTGCTCCGGTCAAGGCGACAATCTGCTGTCGCGGCAACTGCGTGAAGGCGCTACGTCAAATTTTTCCCTGCCCGCAGTGTCGCTACGTTGGGGTCGAGCAAATGTAGGAGGCTGACGCAACCGGTAGTAGGGGTTTGCCGCTTTCGGGGTTTTGGGGTGGCCACCCTCTCCCGGAACGCGCGGCTGCTCGTCCCCCGGTTGTGAATATTCGCCTCCGCGCCATCTTGACGCGCCACGCCGGCGGATTATGCTGACGCCCTGGTACTCGCACTCGAACCGCGATCCGGTCCGATCGGCCACATCCACAGGGAGGTGTAGCCATGTCCGTCCAAAACCGCATCGGCGTTGCCATCGCCGGTCTTTGCATCACCGTCGCCACGTCGCCGGCATTCGCGCTTGCGCAGCGAACATTCGTCGCGTCGTACGGCAACGACGCCCAACCCTGCTCGCTGGCGCTGCCCTGCCGCGGATTCGCGGCGGCGATTGCCGCGACCCTCCCGGGCGGCGAAGTCATCGTCAAGGATTCGGCCGGCTACGGAACCGTGACGATCGCGCAGTCGGTGTCGATCGTCGCGCCGGCCGGCGTCTACGCGGGCATCACCATCCCGGGCCTCGGCACCGGCGTCACCGTCAACGCACCCGGCGGCAAGGTGCTCCTGCGCGGGTTGACCATCAACGGCCAGACGTCCGGTCAGTACGGCATCTGGCTGCAAAATGGTGCCGAGCTCGTTGTCGACCGATGCGCGATTGCCAATGTCAAGGATGCCGGTGTCTTCGTGACGGCGCCGGGAAGCGCGCTGACAATGACCGACACCCTGGTGCGCTACACGCTGGCAGGTCCCGGCATCCGCCTCAATTCGGACGTGCGCGCCGCGCTCGAACGCGTACGCATCCTGCGCAGCGTTGCCAACCTCGGGATTTTCGCCGACACCTCGGCGAGTGTGTCGATCAAGGACAGCCTCATCGCCGCCAACTTCGGGGGCGCCGTCGTCGTTACGGCGCTCGCCGGCGCGACGGCGTCGCTGTCGATTACCGATTCGGTGCTGAGCGACAATCGTGCGGATGCCGTCAAGCTCACGACCCAGATCTTGGCGGGCACGATGGCCAAGGGTAGCGTGACGGGTTCGATGATCACCCGCAGTTTCAGCGGCCAGGGAATTATCGTGAGCAGCAATCCGCCCGCCAATGCGTCCATGAGCGCATCCGGAAATCTCGTTTCGCAGAACGGGAACGGCATGGGCACCGCGGGGTCGGGGCAATTGCTGAGCGCGCGCGACAACACGTTCTCGCGCAACACCCAATTCGCGTTAACGGGCAATGCCGGCAGCCCCCTGCACACGGTGAAGGGCGCCGACGGGCTGCCCAGCAACGCCGGCGAACAGGCCACCCCGACGAGCGGCACGGTCACACCCGTCAACCCGTTCTGAATCCATCCGCGTCTCGACCTTCGGGAGCATCGTCATGACAGCACAAATTCTGCGCCGCGCCTGCATCGCGTTCGGACTGATCGCATTTGTGGGCGCCAGCGCGCACGGCGCCCTCGTGCAACGGACGTTCGTTGCATCGACCGGACTCGACACCAATCCGTGTTCGATCGGTCAGCCCTGCCGCTCCTTCGCGGCCGCGATGCTGAACACCGCGCCCGACGGCGAGGTGATCGTGCTGGACTCGGCAGGCTATGGCCCGGTGTCGATCGCGCAACACGTATCGATCATCGCTCCGCCGGGCATCTACGCCGGCATCTCCGTGCCCGGTCCCGCCGCCGGCGTGACCATCAACAGCGCGCGAGTGGTCCTGGAAGGACTCACGATCAACGGAACGGGCGGCACCGTCGGGGTATCGGCCACCACCGGGAGCGAGGTGTACCTCAACAATTGCGCGATCTCGAACGTCGCCACCGCGGTCGACCTCGACGCTTCCCAGCTCTTCGTCAACGGTACGGACGTGCGCGACATTTCGGCGGTCGGCATTTCGGCCGCGTCGGCGTCGCTCGCCATTGTTTCCAGGACAACCCTCGTGAACAGCACCGTTGGCGTGCGCACCGACAACGCCAATGTGACCATTGTCGAAAGCACAATGATCGGCGGCACGACCGGCGTGCATGTGGGCGTCAGCGCCGGGACGACCGATCTCGTTGCCATTTATCGCTCGCTTATCGCGGGGATGAGTGCGGACGGCATCAGCGTCACCGCCGCGGGCGCGGGCTCGACGTCGAACGTCGACATCCTGGGATCCACGCTGACACGCAACGCGGGCAACGGCATCGCCGTCAGCACGACAAGTCCAGGCGATGCGACCGTCACGGTGGCCGACAGCCAGCTCACGATGAATGGGTACGCCATCCAGGCGGATCTGGGGACCGGCGTTTCGGCAACGCTGTCGAACCGCAACACGATCGCCGGCAACACTTTGGGCGGTCTCAAGGCCATCAACGCCGGAGTGATTCACACGCGCGGCAACAACTCGGGCGAGCAGGTCAACGCGGTGTCGGGGACGACATTAGTGCCGGGGTTCTGAACCAGGACGGAGGCGCTGCTCCGGCAAACTCACGCCAGTCCAACGGCGGGCCGGCGCAATCGACTTGCGGACGATGCGCCACGCCTGCTTGCGGCTCCATCGCCCTTCTCCCGACAGGTCAGGCGATCGGGCGTCCGCTCGAAGGTCAGATCGGAGGAAACGTCGTGAGCGTTCCGCTGACGTTGCCGCCGTCATTGCCGCGGACACGATTGCTGCCGACCGAGCGCACCAGCGCGCTGTCGCTGCTGTTGACGATGCCGTAGTCGCCATTGCCGGTGATGACGTTACCCCCAAGGATCACCTCGCTCAGGCCGCCCGCGCCATAGCGCACGCCCATCACACCCTGCGCGCCATTGCCGTTGATCAGATTGCCGGACACGGTGCCGCGCACGTTCCAGGCCGCATCCAGTTCGTTGCGCACGTTGATCCCCCAAAGCGCGTTGCCGAC
>JBDTLY010000311.1:0-4418 GCA_039934535.1 Casimicrobiaceae bacterium
TCGAGATCGGTCGCCTGCAGCTCACGGTCGCTTTCGACGGCGAGATCCGGCTGCAATAGATTGACCTGGGTCATGGGCTCGCGGGTCGTCGGTATTGACTCCGCACGGCGCCGGGCGTCGAATAGCGGAAACCCTTACACCGCCTGCATGCCGCGGTGACGGGCACCGGTTCATTCACTCGGAAAGGGAGCTCCCCATGGCTGCGAAACGTTCAACCAAAACGACCACCGCGTCGCGCGCGCGCAAGCCGGCACGCAAGAAGGCCGCGCCGCGCGCCAAGAGCGCGTCCGCCGCGGCACCGGACATGGCCGCGATGTTCAAGATGCCTGACTCCGCGCAATTCGCGAAGTACGCCAAGACCCTGACCCCAGAGCAAGCGTTCGACATGTATCGTGCCAACGCGAAGCTCGCCCTCGAGGTGATCGAGAACGCGATTGAAAGCACGGCGAAGCTGCGCCGGCTGCAGTTCGAAGGCGAGGAGAAGGCGCGCACCATGCACCGGAAAACGGCGCGCAGCGCGGCGCAGGCGGGCGACGTCCAGTCACTGATGGCGGTCGGGCAAAGCGCGGCGCAGGAGGCGATCGAGAACTCGATGCAGTACTGGGGTCAGATGTTCGAGCTGATCGTCGAAATCCAGAAGCGGCTCTTCTCGATGATGGAAAGCCAGACGGCGGGGCTCCCGGGCGCGAAGGAAGCGAAGGCCGCGATGGCGATGATGCCCGACATGACCAAGATGCAGAACGTCGTTTCGGCGATGCAGGGGGTGATGTCTTCGGGCGGCTCGGCGTTCGAGCAGATGCAGAAGGTGATGGGCGACCTTGCCCGCATGTCCGGCATGCGCCGCTGAGCGGAACGGGCGCCCGGGCCCCATTCCGGTGCGCTTGTCCGGGCAACCCCCGGGTACGGCGGGGAATTTTCCCATACCCGGGCTGTTTGCGCGATGGGCGCCGGGAGGGAAACCGGGTCCCTTGACCAAGCGCAACGACATCGAGTCGTTCCGCAGTTAAGATAGCCGCGCGCTGCGCCCATGGAGGTCGCGGCAATCGTTCCCGACTGTCAATAATTGAGGAGAGTGAAATGCGTGTATTTTCGAAGTGGACGCCGCTTGCCGCGGCAATCGCGCTGGCCGTTTCGGGCGCGGCGTTTGGCGCAGATGTGAAGGTCATGCTGGGCGGCGACCAGGAAGTGCCGGCGGTGACGACGGCGGCGAAGGGAAGCGGCACCATCATGGTTGGCGACGACATGTCGGTGAAGGGCACCGTCACGACGACGGGCATCACCGCCACCGCCGCGCACATCCACATGGCGGCCGCCGGCAAGAACGGGCCGGTTATCGTGCCGATGGTCAAGAGCGGCGACAACGGCTGGACATTTGCGCCGGACGCCAAGATGAACGCCGACCAGATGAAGGCGTTCAAGGCGGGCGAGACGTACGTCAACGTGCACAGCGCCGGCAATCCGGGCGGCGAGATCCGCGGCCAGCTGAAGCCGTAACCGCGGGTTCAGGGCAAGCACGTCGGGGCCGGGCGAAAGCCTGGCCCCGATTTCATTTGTGCGCGCGGACCTCGACCGGGGCGCCGCGCCGCGCACTGTCCGCGAGCGCGTCGAGCGTCAGGGCAATGTCGATCGATTCGGCGGGCGTCGCGCCCGTCCAATGTTTCCAGCCATGGCGAACGAGGCCGTGAAACGATTCCGCCTCGGAAATAAATCCGCCAGTCATTGCGGTTTCGACGAGCTCGCGCGCGGCATCCCATCCGCTGCCCCGCCTGACATCCAGCAAGGGAGGAAAGGATGAGGACGTGTCGTTGAAATAGGTTGTCGCGATGGACCCCGCGTCGCCCGCGACAAAGGCATGGCGATGGCGCGCCGTGGTGAAGCTGCACGAAATCTGTGCGAGCAATCCATCGGCGTACTCGAGCGTGGCCATCGTCGTCGTGTCGACACCGGACGCGCCCCATCGCGACATCGCATGCACGCGCTGCGGAAGCATGCCGGTCACAGCCCGGACAAGGCTGACCGGGTACGAGCCCGCGTCCATCAGCGCACCGCCCGCGAGGTCCGGATTGAAGCGGATGTTGGATGCGTCGGCGAGCGGAAATCCAAACGCGGCCTGGACCAGCTGGATTCGACCAATCGTCCCTGCAGCGAGCAGCTCCAGGAGCTTCAGCGTCTGCGGTTGCGCCCGATAGGGATAGGCCTCGACCAGATAGACATTGTTTCGCGCAGCCGCGTCGAACATCGCGCGCGCTTCGCTCGCCGACGCCGCCAGCGGCTTTTCGCAGAGGACGTGCTTGCCTGCGTCGGCGGCGCGAATCGACCATTCCGCGTGCAGATTGTTGGGAAGCGGAACGTAGACGGCGTCGATGTCGCGATCGGCGAGCAACGCGTCATAGGTCGAATGAACGTGCTCAATTCCGGTTTCACGCGCAAATGCAGCCGCTCTTTCGGCGTCGCGGCTCGCCACGGCCGACACGACGACCTTGGGCGACGTCCTGACCGCTTCGACGAACAGGCGCGCGATCCGGGCGGCGCCCAGCACGCCGATGCGCAAGGGAAGGGCAGCCGGCAAATTCATTCCATTCCTGCTCGACTCACGCCCAGCTCAAATCGAGTCCGTGACCGCATCAATCGTCGCCGCCATCTGGGTGACGCATTCCTGTATGTGCGGGACCAGCGTCTGCTGCGCGGTCCGCCAATCGCGCGCAAGGGCGCATTCGAGGAGGATGCGATGTTCGTCGGCGGCGATCTGACCGCGGAATTTCGCGGTCAGCATCTGGTAACGCAGGTATTTGTCGCAGATTCCCGCGTAGGTATCGAGGAGGACGCGCGAGCCGCAGGACGAAATGAGCGCCAGATGGAAAGACCAGTCGTACGTCCTCCAGGTCTCATGACCCTCGAGATCCCCGTCGGCCATCTTTTTCTCCATCGCCGCGAGCTTGTGGTGTGCCGCGACGACGCGCCCCTCCCACTCGATATCCCCCTTGATGAAGGATTCCTTGAGGCTGTGACATTCGAGAAGCTGGCGCATGGCCGCGATGTCGCGCAGGTTTGCGGTCGACACGGATGGCACCTGGAAGCCCCGCGATCCCTCGGCCACCAGCAGGCCCTCGGAAGCGAGGCGACCGAACAATTCCCGCAGCGTGCTGACGCTCGTGCCGTACGTGTCGCGCATCCGGTCGAGCGTCAGTTTGCGTCCCGGCGTGAGGCGCCCAAGAACGATGTCGGCCCGGATCCGGCGATAGGTCAGTTCGCCGATCGTGGCGTGCTGCGACGAAGCGGTTCCGGTCGATTCAGTCAGCATGAAGATTCCATCATTTTCAAATGGTTAGCTGTTATCCCGGTTCGCCTTTAAATCGCTCAACCGATGATCGAAAAAACATCATACGAAATTTGTACTGCCGGAGAAATCCATATTAACATGGCGAATCCGCCCAATAAAATCATCGGCGATCCAACAAGCGGATCCACCGCCTTTTTGCAGCATTGCCACCTGGAGGAACCAACCCATGGCTTCGATATTCACACGCCGCAGAATGCTTGCCGCCAGTGCATCCGTACTGGCGCTGAGCGCACTACCCCGGGCGTATGCCCAGGCGAAGACCAAGCTCCGGTTCAGCGCCGCGTTCACCGAGCAGGATTTGCGCGCCGAGGCCTACAAGAATTTCGCCACCGCGATCAAGGACGGCTATGACTTCGAGCCGTACTGGAACAACACGCTGTTCAAGCAGGGCACCGAGCTCGTCGCGCTGCAGCGCGGCAACCTCGAGATGTGCAACCTCGCGCCCGCGGATATCTCGAAGCAGATTCCCGCCTGGTCGCTGATGACCTCCGCGTACCTGTTCCGCGATGCCGACCACCTGAAGAAGACGTTCAAGAGCGACGTCGGCAAGGACTTCATCAAGATGGCGCGCGACCAGCTCGGCATCCAGATCGTCGCGCCGGTCTACTTCGGCACGCGCAACGTCAACCTGAAGCCCGACAAGCAGATCAAAACCCCCGCGGACCTCGCCGGAATCAAGCTGCGGATGCCGCCCGGGGAGTTCTGGCAGTTTCTCGGGGAATCGATCGGCGTGAATCCGACGCCCGTGGCCTTCGCCGAGGTGTACACGGCGCTGCAGTCGGGTGCGATCGACGGACAGGACAATCCGTTGCTCCTGAGCAAGCTCATGAAGTTCGACGAAGTGACCACCCAGTTCGTGCTGACGGCCCACGTGGTGGGATACGACGTGATGGTCGTCACTTCCAAGATCTGGGATGCCATGTCGCCCGCGCAGCAGACGAATTTCCAGGCGGCGGCGGAAAAGTCGGTCGACGACTACACGGTGAAATTCAACGGACAGAAAAAGGATGTCATCGCGTATTTCAAGGCCCAGGGTAAGAAAGTCTATGCCCCGGACGTGAGCGCGTTCAGGACCTTC
>JBDTLY010000312.1:0-4404 GCA_039934535.1 Casimicrobiaceae bacterium
CACATGGATTCGAAAGATGAATTGCTGACCAATATTTGTTTCAGATGTGCGAATGCGAACGAGTGCGCCAGGGTACGACCCGCTTTTGTGCCGTAGAAGCATCATTTAGGTCCCCTTATGTATTGAAATCGAACCACTCTCAAATGAGAGGTGCCGGTGGCCTTACCTCACGAGAACCTGCCGCCCGCTCGGCACGGCCCCCGTTGAATGGAGCTAGGTAACAATTCTGCCTGACGCCGGAGTCTTTGCGGGTCGCCGTAGCTGGCCCCACCTCGCCTAAGCGGAACGACGCTTGCGGGCAAGACAGCAGACTTCGTGAATTGCGGGTATCGCAATTTCCGGAAGACAGCGATGGGCGGAAAGCGGGCTTCAAGTTTGGCGCGCTTCTCCGCGCTCGATTGTTGACGTTTCGCGCGGTCCGCTTACAACGGCACGTCTTGCTATTTCGTCACTGTTTCAAGCGCCCGCCATTCTTCCAGCTGCACGCGCGCGACCTCGCGGAAGCCGTCCTTGCCGCGCGGCTCGACGACCGCGACTTCGCCTTCCGCGAGATACGCGCCGCCGAGGATCGCGCGGTAGGGATTGCCGTGGGCCACGAGCACGAGGTTGGTCCCGCGCGAAACGGTGGATGAAAGCAGCGCGCGCAGCGCCGCATATTGTCCGGGGGAGCCAGTATCCGTGGGGCCGCCCCGGAGGGCCGCCGATGCAGCCGCGCGGTCGAAAATCAGCTGCGCGGTTTCGATCGTCCGGCAGAACGGGCTCGCGAGCACGTCGCCGACGGGAATCTTGAGCGCGCGCATCGAGGCGCCAATCGCCCGCGCGTCGGCGCGGCCGCGGTCGTTCAAGTTGCGCTGGTGGGCGCAATCCTCGTGGTCGGTCATCTTGTCGTCGCGCTGGGAAAAGTCGGTCG
The DNA here is from genome assembly GCA_039934535.1 of Casimicrobiaceae bacterium. Taxonomy (GTDB): domain Bacteria; phylum Pseudomonadota; class Gammaproteobacteria; order Burkholderiales; family Casimicrobiaceae; genus CAIWHR01. The sequence goes on from JBDTLY010000312.1 coordinate 911, forward strand.
CGGTGTGCCGGAAGTAGAGGACGTAGCCGCCGGCGCGAAGGGCCGCGACGAGAGCCGGCCCCTTGAGTTGCACCGGCGGCGGCGCTGCCGCGGGCTGCGCCGTCGCCGGAAATGCGGAGGCCGTGACGACACAAGCGACCAGCGCGAGCAGGAAGCGACGCGTGGTCCTGCCCATGATTTCGCTCCTCATCGAAACACCCAGAGCCGGTAGGCGAGGTAGTTGGCGAACGTCAACGCGACGGTGGTCGTCACTTGCGCCGGCCACAAGGTGAAACCGAGCTGCAGCAGCAGCGCGAGGAGCGCGGAGTTGGCGAGCATCTGCAGCGCGATCACCACGCCAAAGCGCAGGCTCGCGACCCGCATGCCGCGCGTCGGCGCGAAGACATGCCAGTACGAAAGCGCGAACCGCGTCGACGCGCCCGCGACAAAGCCGAGCGTGCTGGCCGGCACGCCGGTCATTCCCGTGCGCAGGAATCCGTACATCGCCGCATAGTGCGCGGCGACGGCGAGGAAGCCCGTCATCACGTGCAGCACGAAGGTGTGGACCCAGTGCAGCAGGCTTTCGTCGGAGGCCGGGCGGCGGAAGAATTTGTGGACGGGCATGCCGGACGTGGACCCGAAGCGGCGTCAGTCGGCGCGCGGCGGGGTCGCGAACAACCGGTGCCGATAGACGCCGATGCGCGAGAGGAACGCGAGGAGCGCCGTGCCCACGACGCCGAAGCCGTAGTGGACCGCGCCGGGAAAGTCGATCGAGCTTGCCTCGGGGAAGTAGCGCGTCGGCACGGAGACTTCGCCGATGCGAAACCGCGCGAGAATCGTCTGCGCCAGGATTTCGTTGTCGAACACGAAGTCATCCGAGTTCTGCTGCCACGGCAGCGTGTCGAGCAGCGTCTTCGAGTAGGCACGATAGCCCGAGTGGTATTCCGACAGCTTGGCGCCGAGAAGCACGTTTTCGAACGTGGTGAGGAGCCGGTTCGCAACGTATTTCCACCGCGGCATGCCGCCCTTGAGCGCGCCGCCGCACAGGATGCGCGAGCCGATGACGACGTCGTAGACGCCGGAGGCGATCATGCCCGCCATGGCGGTCACCAGTCGCGGGTCGTACTGGTAGTCCGGGTGCACCATGACGACGATGTCGGCGCCGCGATCGAGTGCCTCGCGATAGCAGGTCTTCTGATTGGCGCCGTAGCCCATGTTTCGCGGATGCAGGATCACTTCGAGCCCCAGCCGGCGCGCGACCACGACGGTGTCGTCGTCGCTCGCGTCGTCGACGACGATGATGCCGTCGATGATGTCGCGCGGCAGCTCGCGCCAGGTCGCCTCCAGCGTGCGGCCGGCGTGGAAGGCCGGCATGACGACGACGATGCGCTTACCGTTCAGCATGGGGCAGTCGAAACGCGATGAGGTCCGCATCTTCGTAGGCGGGCGCGCCGAAGCGCTTGCGCAGCGCGGGCTCGCAGTGGGAGGTGTCGGCGCCGATGTTTTCGGGGCGGCCGCGTCCGGTTTGCACGAACGGCTTCTGCCAGACGACGAAATCGACGTCGTGGGCCGCGAGCGCCACAGCATCAACGAGGTGAACCGCGTTGCGAAAGTGGAATGCCGTCGTTTGCGGGACCTCGCCCGCGCGCTTGTCCACGCAGAGTCCGGTGAGAAAGCCGGGGATGACCGTCTGGCCGCTCACCCGCTCCCAGCGCGGCGCGTCCCAGTCGTAGCTTTCGAAATAGAACGGCGCGGCGGCAATGCGCAGGCTGCCCCGCGGCTTTGCGGCGAGGCTCGCCCAGAACGGCGACAGCGGGATTTTCTCCATGTAGGGGAGATACGGATTGCGGTCCGGGCGGAAATCGACATGGTAGAGGAGATGGACGGTCTGCGCGTTCGGGTGCCGGACGATCTCGGCAAGCGGCGTCGATGCCGCGAGTGCGAGCGCCGGCAGCAGCGCCAAGGTTGCCGCGACTGCGTTGCTGAGCGTCCGTGCGCGTGCGGCAACGCGTTGCGCGGACTTCACTGCACCGGCCGCCGTCGCGAGCAGCAGCAGCGGCGCGAACGGCAGCAGGTAGCGACCGAGGGTCAGCGGATTGTGGCTCCACGCGATGCCCGTCAGCATCACGGCGCCAAAAGTCAGCGCAATGCCCAGCAGCGCCGTGCGTGCGATGGGGAGCGCGCGCCAGACGTCGCGGGCGCCACCCACCGCCAGCGCGCCGCAGAGCACCACGACGCCCGTCGACGACGTGCCGAGCCACGCGTACCAGACGCCGATCAGCGTGTCGAATCCCGGGCGGTCGATGCCCGCCTTGCCGGAAAGCGCCTCCGGATGGGCGAGCAGCGGCGGCAGCAGCAGCGCGGCCATCGGCAGGCCGGTCGCAACGGCCAGTCCGGCGAGGCGCTGGAATCGCGTTCGGCGTGCCGATGGCTGCATGCGCAGCACGCTGACGAACGCCCACAGGAACGGCGCGACGACGAACGGCGCAATGATCGGATGGAGCCACGCGGCCAGCGTTGCCGCGATCGCATAGGCAATCCCGGCGCGGAACTCGCCGCGCTGCGCGGAATCGAACCGGTGGAACGCGGCGTGGGCGACCCACACCAGCAGCAACGTGATGGCATAGGGGCGCGCCATGCGGCTGTAGATCACGAGGAGCGGCGAGATCGCGAGCAGCAGCGCGAAGACCGCGGCGGTGGCGCGGCCGAGGCGCTTTTGCACATAGAGGGGAAACAGCACGAGCGTCACGAGCCCGCACGCCAGCATCGGAAGGCGCATCATCGTCTCGGACAAGCCGAACCAGCGTGATTCGAGCCCATCGAGGAGGCCGAGCGGAATGCTGTAGTCCGCGTGGCCGAAGTCGACGAACATCTGCGCCGGAGACAATCGGAGCAGCTGATGCACCGCGTGCCACTCGTCGTCGATCAGCACCTGCGCCGTGAACTTGTCGATGCGCAGAAATGCGCCCAGCGCGACCGCGCCGACGAAGACCCACGTCCATGCCCGCGCGGACGAAAACGGGCCGGAGAACTGACCCGCCGGCAGGCTCTCAGGCACCGCGATTCATCGGCGGCGGACCGCGATGCGCGGCAGCGACGACGGCTCGATGTCCGCGGACAGGGCGGCGACGTCGACCGCCCGCTCGAGTTCGCTGTCGACGTCGAACGCGGTGTCGCCTCCGGGCTCGGCGCGGCCGGTCGCGCGCACGGCGGCGAAGTCGAACAGCGCGCGATCCATGAGATGCGACGGCACGACGGTGCCGATCGCGTGCGCGATCGATTCGATGCGGCCGGGATGCTTCTTCTCCCATTCGCGCAGCATCGTCGTCACCTGCCGGCGCTGCAGGTGCTCTTGCGAGCCGCAGAGGTTGCAGGGGATGATCGGGAATTCCATGAGCCCGGCGTAGCGCGCGAGGTCGCGCTCGCGAACGTACGCGAGCGGGCGGATCACCACGTGCTTGCCGTCGTCGGAGACGAGCTTCGGCGGCATCGTCTTCAGCTTGCCGCCGAAGAAG
>JBDTLY010000313.1:0-4395 GCA_039934535.1 Casimicrobiaceae bacterium
CCAGTGGCGCCCGACCTTGTTGTTGGTGCGCGGACCGACGGATTCCGCCACCTTCGCGTGAAACCACACGCAGGAAGACTTCGTGAGTGGCGACGTCACGGACGATCCAGCAATGGCCTCGATCGTGCCTTCGAACGCGCGATAGCCGTCGTCGGCCATCCCGATGTTGGACTTGGGTGTCGACTTGATGAGCGCCGTCCGTCGCCGTGCGCGCAGACCGGCGTAAACCAGAAGCGCCGCGATGGCGACCGGGATCACCACCATTACCAAGAACTCCAGCATCGACGCCGAGCGGATCATTGAGACCATGCGTCCTCTCGTGGGAAATTTTTGGTGACGCTCACTGAAGCGGTCGCCTGAATTCCGAAGTCCAGCGACCGAGTGCGCTTCTGGGTCTGCCAGATTCATCGTAAAGGCCGGTGTCTCTCCACATCAGCGAGACCGGGTCCCGGCGCAGGAGTCCGGACCACAACTGATCGTAATCGCGAACCGTAAACCAGATGACGAATTTGAGGCCCTGTTTGTTGCTTGCATCGAGCATCTGGTCGAGGAAGGCTGTTTGCTTTGCTTCAGATCCTCTCCATGTCAGCTGCGAATTCGAAAACACCTCCGCTGGATAGCTCGACTCCCCGATTCCGACCCAGCGTGTGGAAAGCGCAAAAATCCGGGAAAAATAATCGGCCGGAAGCCGGTCGGCCAAAAGCGCACTCATGAACGGATGCGCCGAGATGGCAAAGCCGTCGACACAGGAATCAAGGTCTCTCAGCACGTTTGGCTGATCTCCCAGCGTGTCGGGCGTCGACCATTCTGGGAAAAATGGGTTTACATCGATCGACACGAGCAGGGGTTGCTTGATGCCGCGGGCCTTCAGCGCTCGGTACGTTGCGCACGTGAGCTCGACGTACGATGCCCACTTCTCCTTCCTGTTTCGCATCAGGAGGTTCGCCTCGACCCCGATGACGACATAGGCCGGATGAAACTGCCTGACCAGGCGCTCGACGTAGTTTGCGTAGGCAGTTTTTACGCTCGGGTGGTTGAATTCGAGCGTTCGCCATGGCGCTGGCAGAGGTTCATTGAGGTTCGCGCCCCGATTGAGCGCGAGCCCGGCGCGCCCGATGTCGAGCGCACTCACCTGCAGGATATTGGGCACGCCGTTGCGAATCTTCGCCAGTCTCGAACCGAGGTCCTGCTGCATCGCCGCCGGAAATGGCGCGCCCGACAGCGTCTCGCTCCAAGGCACGCCTTCTTCGATGTGAAACGAAACAACATCGCCGTGGTCCTGGATCTTTTCGTAGGTCCACTCGACCGCGGCCTGCGTCGCATCCCATGGCCACGGCGTGAAGCCCATCATGAACGCGCGATTTGCAACAGGTGGCGGCGCCGCTTCACCCAAAGCTCCCAGCAGAAAAAGGGACACAAGCATGAGACAAAGCCTGGAGCGCCTGCGCTGCAACGGTGCCATCACGCGATGATAGCAAGGTGCGAATGCAGAAGATGGCTCTGCCTCGACTTTCGGCCGATGGCACGCACCATCGAGCCGCCCTACCCTCAAGGTCATGGACCTCGCCTGTTCAATAGAACACTTGACGTTTAACGCTATGCGTTATATTCTTCTGCCGTGATTCGCTCGTTCCGCTGCGCGGAAACGCAGGCGCTTTTCGGTGGCGATCGTGTCCGGCGGTTCTCCAATATCGAGCGGGTCGCCACCCGCAAGCTGCAAATGTTGGATGCAGCGGTCCGCATTGGCGACCTGGCCTCGCCTCCCGCGAACCGTCTCGAGGCGCTGAAAGGCGATCGCCGCGGCGGACACAGCATCCGCATCAACGATCAATGGCGCGTGTGTTTCGTCTGGACAGCTGCGGGACCGGAGCATGTCGAAATCGTCGACTATCATTGAGGCAACGAAGGATGACCAGAAAAGCCGAGGTGAGTAACGGGATGCGTCCGATACATCCAGGAGAAATCCTGCGCGAGGAGTTCATCGAACCGCTCGCAATGTCCGCCAATGCGCTGGCGATCGCCCTGCGCGTTCCGGCGCCGCGCATCAATGACATCGTGCGCGAGCGTCGGGCGATCAGTCCAGACACAGCATTGCGCCTCGCCCGGTACTTCGGCACGACGCCTCAGTTCTGGATGAACTTGCAGGCGAGCTACGACCTGAAGGTCGCGTCGCAAGAGAGCGGTGGGCAGATCAGCCGGGATATTTCGCCCCGCGCGGCGTAGTCGTTCAGCTTTTCCCGAACACCTCGTTCGACTGCTGCGTCACGCGAATGAACGTCGTCCGCTTCGACAATTCGCGCAGCCGCCGCGCACCGACGTAGGTGCATGCCGAGCGCACGCCGCCAAGAATTTCTTCGACGGTCCCGCTGACCGGTCCGCGATACGGCACCAGCACTTCCTTGCCTTCGGCCGCGCGATACTTGGCGACGCCGCCCGCGTACTTGTCCATCGCGAGCCGGCTGCTCATCCCGTAGAAGCGCTTCCACTGCTTGCCGTCGCGCTCGACGACATCGCCGCCGGATTCGTCATGACCGGCGAACATGCCCCCCAGCATCACGAAGTCAGCGCCGCCGCCGAACGCCTTGGCGACGTCCCCCGGCGTCGTGCAGCCGCCGTCGGCGCAGATGTGGCCCTCGAGGCCGTGCGCCGCGTCGGCGCATTCGATGATTGCGGACAGTTGCGGGTAACCGACGCCGGTGACGCGGCGCGTAGTGCACACCGATCCCGGCCCGATGCCGACCTTGACGATGTCGGCGCCCGAGAGGATCAGCTCTTCCGTCATCTCGCCGGTCACCGCGTTGCCGGCCATGATCACGATATGCGGGTAACGCGCGCGGATTTTCGCCACAAAGCGGACGAAGCCTTCGGTGTAGCCGTTGGCGACGTCGACGCAGACGTAGCGGACCGCCGCGTCGTCGCCGATGCCCCCGGCGTCCATCACGCGATGCAGCTTCTCTTCGTCGGCCTTGGCGATGCCGAGCGAGTAGAACGCCGCGCTCTTGCGCTCCAGCGCGCGGAAGAACGCGAGATACTCGTCGACCTCATAGTGCTTCTGCAGCGCCACCGACATCTTGTAGGTGTCGAGCGCGCGCGCCATTTCGAACGTGCCCGTCGTGTCCATGTTGGACGCGACGATCGGAATGCCGGCGTACTGCGTGCCGGTGTGCCGAAAGTGGAACTCGCGTGAAATGTCGACGTCCGAACGAGTCGTGAGCGTCGAGCGCTTCGGACGGATCAGCACGTCCTTGAAATCGAGCTTGACGTCGTTTTCGATGCGCATGTGGGAGCGTCTCAGTTGCCGTGGTAGCGCAGTCCGGCGCTGCCCTTCTCGCCGACCGGGTTGTCGACGAGCTCCGGATTGATGTGCGCCACGAGAAACCACGTGACCGTGAACTCGAGGCTCGCGTAGCGCGTCTGCCCGCTCGCAAGGGTAACGCTGAACTTGCGGTCGGGCTCGCTGACCGTCGAGATCTCGTAAGTGCCTGGCTTGTGGTCAATGCAGAACCACTCGTTCGGCCACGCCTTGCCGACGACCTGTCCGTTGACCGTCACATCGGGCTGCACTGACAGCGCGTGCCAGGTCTCGCGGTAGAAGCAGATGCGCGCATCGCCAGGCGCGAGCGGCGGCGGCCCGGCGGCCGCCGACGTGCCCGAGTCCGCACCCATCGCACACTGCGCGAACGATGCCATCGCGGCCAACGCCGCCCAACGAAGTGCACAGCTTTTCATCCTGCGTCCCGAGAATTTGCCGATGGGGGTGCGCATTTTACCTGTTGCACGGGATCACCAGCTTCCGGACGCCCCGCCGCCGCCCGAGCTGCCGCCGCCGCCGGAGAATCCGCCGCCTCCCGACGATGACGACGAGCTGCCGCCCGAGGAGATGACCATGCCGCCGACGGTGGTCGTCCCCTTCGTTTTCATCTCCTCGGCCGCCTTCGCATACCACGGCTGGCGTTTGAGCCACAGCTTGGCGACGGGATACCCGACGAGGTAGACGCCGAGCAGGCCGACGGTGGCCTTAGGCCCGATGATGATGATCGGGAACATGGCCCAGAACGGAATCAGGAACACATAGAGGAACCAGCCCATCCCTGGCGTCATAACGCCAATGACCGTGAACAGGCCGATGATGCCAAAGATGAAGCATCCGAGCAGGATGCGCATGTACCACGGGATATCGGGGCCCTGGAATTCGAACGACTGTTTCGTGCTGCCGGACTCGACATCCGCGAACTGCGCCGACGTCCCGGCGCCGGTCGTCTTCCCTTCCAGCTGCGCGACAATGGCCTCGACACCCTGCGCGACGCCATCGTCGAAGTTATTGGCCTTGAATGCGGGCGTCATCACGTTGCGGATGATCCGGCTCGCCGCGACGTCGGGGAGTGTTCCTTCGAG
>JBDTLY010000314.1:0-4376 GCA_039934535.1 Casimicrobiaceae bacterium
GCGCGCGCCGAGACGATGTGCCTCGTCAGTGCCCACGACGGCGCCGCGCGTCGCGCAGGATCTCGCGCGCTGCGTTGTGCCCCGGAATGCCGGTGACGCCGCCGCCGGGGTGCGCGCCGGAGCCGCAAAGGTACAGCCCTCGCACCGGCATCCGGTAATCCGCGTGACCCAACACCGGCCGCGCGGCAAAGAGCTGGTCGAGCGTCAGCCGGCCGTGGAAGATGTCGCCGCCGGTCAGCCCGAATTCCCGCTCGAGGTCGAGAGGCGTCACCGCGCGGCGCCCGAGCACGCTCGCCCGGAAGTTCGGCGCATGCCGGTTCACCGTGTCGATCATGAGGTCCGCGACCGCCTCCCGCGCGCTGTCCCAGTCGAGCCCCGGCGCGACCGTCGACAGATCGGGATGCACATGCTGGCAGAACAGGCTCGCAACGTGCATCCCGGGTGGAGCTAGCGAATCGTCGAGGACCGACGGAATCAGCACTTCGACGATCGGCTCGGCGGACCAGCCGCGCGTCCTGGCGTCGAAATAGGCACGCTCCATGTAGGCGAGCGACGGCGCGATGATGATGCCGCTGCCGTGATGCCGCTGCGCGGTCGCGCCGGGCAGCGCGGTGAAGTCGGGCAGCGCGCAGAGCGCGACGTTCATCCGGAACGTGCCAGAGCCGCAGCGATAGCCGGCGATGCGATCGCGGAAATCCGCGGGCACATGCTCCGGCGCGACCAGCCGGTCGAACAGCACCTTCGGGGTCACGTTGGCGACGACGCGCGCGGCCTCCACGACCTCGCCAGTTTCAAGCTCGACGCCCGCGGCCCGGCCGCCCTTCACGATCACGCGGGCGACCGGCGCGTCAGTCCGCAATACGACGCCGCGCACCCGGCATTCCTTCGCCATCGACTGCGTGATCGCGCCCATGCCGCCGATCGCATGCCCCCACGCGCCGCGCTTGCCGTTGACCTCCCCGAAGACGTGGTGCAGCAGCACGTACGCGGAGCCCGGTGTCCACGGGCTCGCGAAGTTGCCGACGACCGCGTCGAAGCCGAAGGCCGCCTTGATCGGATCGGACTCGAACCAGCGGTCGAGGACATCGCCCGCGCTCTTGGTGAAGAGGTCGAGCACGTCGCGCTGCCCCGCGAGGTCGAGCGCGCGAAAGCGCTTTGCCACCTTCCATGCATCGAGCAGCGCATGCACGCCACCCCCGACGTTGGGGGGCGTGGCGAGCAGCAGGTCCCGCAGCACATCGGCCACGCGGTCGAGCATCGCGTAATAGGCCGGGAGCGCCTCGGCATCGCGGCGCGAGAATTTCGCGACTTCCGCCTGTGTCGCTCCGATCCCGCCGCCGACGACGAGATGGCGGCCGTCGGGAAGCGGCAGGAAGTTCGATACCGGCCGCTCGACGATCCGCAATCCGTGTTCCGTGAGCTTCAGGTCGCGGATGACCTTCGGGTTGAGCAGGCTGACCGTGTAGCTCGCCGTCGAATTGCGGAAGCCGGGATGAAATTCCTCGGTGACGGCGGCGCCGCCGACGACGGAACGCCGCTCCAGCACGCAAACGGACAATCCGCCTTGCGCAAGGTACGCGGCACACACGAGCCCGTTGTGACCGCCGCCGATGATGACGGCGTCAAAGCGGCGCGCGGTGGCGATCACGTCGCCGCTACGTTTCGTCGTCGAGGCTGATGGCGACGGTGCTGTAGCCGCAGTCGACGTAGGTGATCTCGCCGGTGATCGCGCTCGAGAGATCGGAGAAATAGAACGCGGCGACGTTGCCGACTTCCTCGATCGTGATGTTGCGCCGGAGCGGCGCGACACGCTCGAACCGGTTAATGAGCTTCGAGAATCCGCCGATGCCGGCCGCCGCGAGTGTCTTGACCGGCCCCGCCGACAGCCCGTTGACGCGGATGCCCTCGGGGCCGAGGCACGCGGCGAGATAGCGGACGTTCGCCTCGAGGCTGGCCTTCGCGGGCCCCATCACGTTGTAGTTCGGCACCGAACGCACGGCGCCGAGATAGGTGAGCGTGAGGAGCGAGCCAGGACGCCCCTGCATCAGCGGCCGCGCGCCCTTCGCGAGCGCGGCGAAGCTGTAGCTCGAGATGTCCTGCGCGATGGCGAATGCCGGACGCGACAGGCTCTCCAGGAAATCGCCGGCCAGCGCCTCGCGCGGCGCGAAGGCAATCGAGTGCAGCAGGCCGTCGAGCCCGCCCCACTCCGCTTTCAGCGCGGCGAACAGCGCGCCGATGTCATCGTCGTTCGCGACGTCGCACTTCAAGACCGGCGCGCTCCCGAATTCCGCGGCGATCTTGACGACGCGCTCCTTGAGGTCGTCATTGACGTACGTGAACGCGAGTTGCGCGCCTTCGCGCTGGCATGCGCGCGCGACGCCATAGGCGATCGAGCGGTTGGAAAGTATGCCCGTGATGAGGATCTTCCGGTCGGCGAGGAAACCCACTTGGCTAGTCCTTGAAAAAATCGAGCAGCCCGGGGCCTGGCTTGCCGATCACGCCGCAGCCGATGCGATCGTTGGGCACGTCCGGTTTCGCGACGATGGTGCCGCGCCCGCCGTCGTGCACGACGACCGAGCGGCCCACCACGCCGTCAACTCCGAGGAACTGGTATCCGGCCAGCCGGATCACGTACGACGCGGAATCGTCGTTCTTGAGAATGGGATAACCTTCCTCGGCCAGCGATACGCCGGGCGGCGCCCACGGCGGCCCGGCCGAAAACCCGTTGGGCGAACTGCAGTTGCCGTTGGCATGGATCATCACGCGATATCGCCCGGGTCCGGTTCCATTGAAATTCACCTTCACCTGCACGCCGCCGTCATAGGGGGCCAGCACGGCGGCGCCGGTGAGGCCCGATCCGCCGATCGGAATGAAACGCGCCTCGGCCACCGTGATCTGCACGCTCGCCGCCTTCGGCGCGGCCGGATCCTTCGTTGACTCGCATCCCGCGAGCAGGATACCGGCGATCAGGACGGCGTCGCGACACGCGGCGATTTTCGAAGTCGGCATTTACGGCATCACGTGGAAGGCAAACGATTGCGGCCGGCGCCGCGCCGCTATCCGAAAATGGCGCGCACCGAATGCGTCATCATAAGCGATGCATGGTTCGCGGTACAATGCGCCGGGCCTTCTACACCCGCGGCCGCATGCCATTCCGCACTTGACATGTCGCAGATGACCCCCGAAGAAATCGTCTCCGAACTCGACAAGCACATTGTCGGGCAGAACGATGCGAAGCGCGCCGTGGCGATCGCGTTGCGCAACCGGTGGCGGCGGCAGCAGGTTCCCGAGCCGCTGCGCCAGGAAATCACGCCGAAGAACATCCTGATGATCGGCCCGACCGGTGTCGGCAAGACCGAAATCGCGCGCCGCCTCGCGCGCCTCGCCGATGCGCCGTTCATCAAGGTCGAGGCGACGAAATTCACCGAAGTCGGCTACGTCGGCCGCGACGTCGACACGATCATCCGCGACCTCGCGGAAGCGGCGATCAAGCAGGTGCGGGAAACGGAGGCGCGCAAGGTGCGCGACCGCGCCGCCGACGCGGCCGAGGAGCGCATCCTCGACGTGCTTCTTCCTCCGGTGCGGGAAGTGAATCTGCATGACATGCAACCGACCGACTCGGCGACGCGGCAGAAATTCCGCAAGATGCTGCGGGAGGGCCGGCTCGACGACAAGGAGGTCGAGATCGAGGTGTCACTGCTATCGCCGCAGATGGAGATCATGGCGCCGCCCGGCATGGAGGACCTGACGAGCCAGCTGCAGGGCATGTTCCAGCAGATGGGCGGCGCGCGGCGCAAGCTCCGGAAGATGACCGTCGTGGAAGCGATGAAGACGCTGACCGACGAGGAGGCGGGGAAGCTCCTCAACGACGACGAGATCAAGTCGATGGCGCTGACCGCGGTCGAGCAGAACGGCATCGTGTTCCTGGACGAGATCGACAAGATCGCGAGCCGCCAGGAGACCCATGGCGCGGACGTTTCGCGGCAGGGCGTCCAGCGCGACCTGCTGCCGCTCGTCGAGGGCACGACCGTCACGACGAAATACGGAATGGTCCGCACCGACCACATCCTGTTCATCGCGTCCGGTGCGTTCCATCTCGCGAAGCCGTCCGACCTGATCCCGGAGCTGCAGGGCCGGTTCCCGATCCGGGTGGAGCTGTCGTCGCTGTCGGTCGCCGACTTCGAGAAGATCCTCACGACCACCGAGGCGAGCCTGGTGCGCCAGTACGAGGCGCTGCTCGGCACCGAGAACGTCCATCTCGACTACCGGCCCGACGGCATCCGCCGGCTCGCCGAAATCGCGTTCGCGGTGAACGAAAAGCAGGAGAACATCGGCGCGCGGCGGCTGTACACGGTGATGGAGCGGCTGCTCGAGGA
>JBDTLY010000315.1:0-4374 GCA_039934535.1 Casimicrobiaceae bacterium
CCTGCGCCACGAGGACCTCGCGCGTGCGGTCGCCGCCGGGCTCGGGCGTCAGCGAAATGCGGATCGTGTCGCCGATCCCTTCCTGCAGCAGCACGGCCATCGCCGCGGTCGATGCGACGATGCCCTTGCTGCCCATGCCCGCTTCGGTCAGCCCGAGATGAAGCGGATAGTCGCAGCGGCGCGCGAGCTCGCGATAGACGCCGATCAGGTCCTGCACATTCGATACCTTGCACGACAGCACGATGCGGTCGCGCGCGAGGCCCAATTCCTCGGCGCGTGCAGCACTGCCGATGGCGGAAACGACCAGCGCCTCGCGCATCACGGCGTCCGCGCTGGAAGGCGACGCCAGCGCTGCGTTGTCGTCCATCATTCGCGCGAGCAGGTCGGCGTCGAGGCTGCCCCAGTTGACGCCGATGCGCACCGGCTTGTCGTATTCGATCGCTTTCTCGATCATCACCGCGAACTGCGAGTCGCGCTTGCTGCCTTTGCCGACGTTGCCGGGATTGATCCGGTACTTGGCGAGCGCGCGCGCGCAGCCGGGATGCTCGGTGAGGAGCTTGTGTCCGTTGTAGTGAAAGTCGCCGATCAGCGGCACGCGGCAGCCCGCGGCGTCGAGCTTCTCGCGGATTGCCGGCACCGCGGCGGCGGCCTCGGCCGTGTTGACCGTGACGCGCACGAGTTCCGATCCCGCCGCAGCCAGCGCCTTCACCTGCGCGACCGTTCCTGCGATGTCGGCGGTGTCGGTGTTGGTCATCGACTGCACGACGATCGGTGCGTCGCCGCCGATCGCGATGCCGTCGATGTCGACGCGCCTCGTGCCTCTGCGTTCAATGCACGCCAATTCGCTCATCGCGTCACTCGAGCGTGAATCGCGCGACGTTCTGCCGCGTGTGCGGCGCAAGGTCGACGCGCTTGCCCTTCCAGGTCAGCGTCACGTCGGAAGCATTGCCGATCACGAGGTCGAGGGGGGGCGCGCCGGCGACCGCCTGCGTGGTGCCGCCTGAATTCATCCGCGAGATGAGCACGCGGCCGGAGCGATCCTTCACTTCGGTCCACGAAAAATCGCGGAATGCGAGGACGAGCGGAGCGTCGGCCACCGCGGGACCGCCCGGCGGACGCGGGGCGGGTGCGGACTCCGGCGCCGCCTTCGATGCGACGACCTCGGTCGCCGGGACGGCGGCGGGCATTTTCTCCGGCGTCGCGGCCGGCGCCGCGGCCGGCGGCGGCGATGCCGCTATCGGATTGGGCAGCGGCGTGCCGATGACCTCGGGCGCCCCTGTCGTCGCGCGTTCGACCGTCGGCGGCGCGTCCTTCCTGGCACCGCCGCGCGGGGCGTCCGGCGCCGGATGGAGCAATTCCCAGGCGGCCGCCGCAGCAATGATTGCGATGAGGGTCAGCGGAATCGCCCAGCGCGTCCAGCCGTGCCGCGGGACTTCGGTCGTCGGCAATTCGCCGATCGTGGGCGCCGTCGCATGCAGCGGTGGCGAGTCGAGGTTTGGCGACGCCGTCCCTGCGGGCAACGCGCCCAGCACGGTCTCCGCGTCGAGGCGGACGAGACGGGCGTAGTTGCGGATGAAGCCGCGGACGAACGTTCGGCCCGGCAAATGCGTGAAATCGCCTTCTTCGATGGCGCGCACCTGGCGCGGCGCGAGCTTCAACTGTTGCGCGACCGCGTCGATGGTCATCCCGGAGGCTTCGCGCGCCGCGCGCAAAAGCGCCCCCGCGCTCGCGGGCACCGGCGGCGCGCTTCCGTCAACGCTTGCGTCGACGTCTGAATCGGTCACTCGCAAACCCCGCCGGGAAGGGCCGCCGTTTCCGCCGAAGTCGGATAGCGGTTCTTCAGTTGCGACGTGAACGACATCTCGGCCTGCTTGTCGCCAAGCTTGCGCTCGAGGCAAACGCCAAGGTAGAGCGCCTCCGGGGCGGGATTCGCCCGCAGCACCGCCGGCCGCAGCCAGCCGCGCGCCTCGTTCGTCCTGCCGGCCCTGTATGCAATCAACGCGAGACCGTAGGCCGCGTTGGGGTTGCCCGGCGACACGGCAAGCGCGCGCTTGAAATATTGCTCGGCCGCGGCGGTGTCGCCGAAGGAAGAGCTGCAACGTCCGGCATTGACGAGCGCGATTTCGGGCGTCTTGTAGAGGGGGTTGCGCACCGCCTGGTCGAATTGCGCGATCGACTCCTGCGCGCGGCCATGCGTGCACAGGTACCAGCCCCAGTTGTGACGGATGTCCGAATCCTGCGGCGCAAGCTGCAGCGCCCGCTGGAAATTCTGCTCCGCCTTCGGGTCCTCGCCGATCACCGCATAGACGAGGCCGTAGACGTTGTAGATGTTCGCATTCTCCGGATCGAGCTTCGTCGCTTCGCCGAGCTCCTCCAGCGCGACATCCATCTGCCCGCGCTCGTAGTAGCCTGCGGCAAGCTCCGCATGCAGTTTCGCGCGATCCTTCGGGCTTACCTCGGCGGCCTTCGGCGTCGGCAGCTGCGCCTCCTGCGCCGGCGTGGCGGGCTTCGGCGTCGAACCGCAGGCGGCGATGAACACGGCGACGCAGGCGGCGGCAGCAAGGCGAAACAGGATGGGCATGGCGCTCTTTCGGCGAATCGTCAATGTGCGGTCGGGGCGGGTGTTGCGGGTCGAATACGGACGACGCGCCGCTTTGTCTTGTCCTGCACGCGGCCGGCGAGCTGTCCGCAGGCGGCGTCGATGTCCTCGCCGCGCGTTTTCCGGATGGTCGCGACGTAGCCCGCGTCGGTCAGCACCTTCTGGAAGGCCATGATGCGCGGGCGCGGGCTTGTCGCGAATTCGGTGCCGGGGAACGGATTGAACGGAATGAGGTTGAACTTGCATGGCACGTCGCGGACGAGCTCCGCCAGCGCGCGCGCCTGCGCGGGCGCGTCGTTCACGCCATCCAGCATCACGTATTCGAACGTGACGAAGTCGCGCGGTGCACGCTCGAGGTAGCGCCGCGACGCCGCGAGCAGCGCCGCCAACGGATACTTCCTGTTGATCGGCACGATCTCGTCGCGCAGCGCATCGGTGGGCGCGTGGAGGGAGACGGCCAGCGCGACCGGGCATGCCTCGGCCAGACGATCGATCGCCGGCACGAGGCCCGACGTCGACAGCGTCACGCGGCGACGCGAGAGCCCGTACGCGTTGTCGTCGACGAAGATTCCCAGCGAACGCACGACGGCGTCGAAGTTGGCGAGCGGCTCGCCCATTCCCATCATCACGACGTTGGTGATCGGCGCGCGACCTTGTTCGACCCACGGGGCGGTCACCCCATCGGCCAGCAGCGCGCGGTTGGCGTGCCACAGCTGGCCGACGATTTCGGCAGTCGTCAGGTTGCGGTTGAACCCCTGCATGCCCGTCGAGC
The DNA here is from genome assembly GCA_039934535.1 of Casimicrobiaceae bacterium. Lineage (GTDB taxonomy): Bacteria > Pseudomonadota > Gammaproteobacteria > Burkholderiales > Casimicrobiaceae > CAIWHR01. The sequence continues at coordinate 3,372 of JBDTLY010000315.1, forward strand.
AGAACCCGCAGTCGAGCGCGCAGCCCGCCTGCGACGAGATGCAAAGCGTCCCGCGGTCGTCCTCGGGAATGAACACGGCTTCGACGGCATTGCCGCCGCCGACGTCGAGGAGCCATTTGCGTGTGCCGTCCGCGGCCGTCGTGTCGCTCACGACCACCGGGCCGCGGATCTCGGCGGCCGCAGCGAGCTTTTCGCGCAGCGGCTTCGACAGGTCCGTCATGGTAGCGACGTCGCCTGCGAAGCGCTGGTGAACCCAGTGCAGCACCTGTTTCGCGCGAAACGGCTTCTCGCCGAGTTCAGCAAAAAAGGCCGCGAGTCCCGCGGCGTCCTGGTCGAGCAAGTTGATCATGCTGCGGTCAGCGGCTGTAGATCGCCAGCGTGGGAAAGAAGTACGCGATCTCGTCCTTCGCGGTGTCCGGGCCGTCCGACCCGTGGACCGCGTTCGCGTCGATCGACGCCGCGAAATCCGCGCGGATCGTTCCCGCGGCCGCCTTTTTGGGATCGGTCGCGCCCATCAGGTCGCGGTTCTTCGCGATCGCGCCTTCGCCTTCCAGCGCCTGGATCATCACCGGGCCTGATGTCATGAAATCGACCAGATCGCGGAAAAACGGCCGTTCGCGGTGCACGGCGTAAAAGCCCTCGGCTTCAGGTTGCGACAGCGAGCGCATCTGCGCCGCGACGATACGGAGCCCGTTCGACTCGAAACGCGAGTAGATCTTTCCGATGACATTCTTTGCCACGGCGTCCGGCTTGATGATGGAAAGCGTGCGTTCAACAGCCATGCTTGCGACTCCGACAGTATAAAAGCGAATAAATTCAAAATTATACCATGCAAAGGGGAGCCAGAAACACGACGGGCGCCGCAGCGCCCGTCGAGGGAGACGTTCCCGTCGGCGGCCTCCGCGCCGCTCGCGCCGCGGCGGCCGCGCCGCCGATGCAGATTGTTATGCCGCTTGGGTCGGCCTTATGTTTCGACTCGCGATCGCTCGCTGCCCCTTGCCTT
>JBDTLY010000316.1:0-4361 GCA_039934535.1 Casimicrobiaceae bacterium
CGCCCGGCCGTGCCGACGGGCGACCCGTGGCAGGAACGTTGCTCCGCGCGTCGGCATCCGGCAGCGCGCCATCGTCGGGATGCGATCGCGGCAGGTAAATCCGCACCGTGGTGCCTTGCCCCGCATCACTGTCGATGTGCGCATGCCCGCCGGATTGCTTGACGAAACCATAAACCATCGACAAGCCAAGGCCCGATCCCTGACCCGTGTCCTTGGTCGTGAAGAACGGCTCGAATACCCGGTGGAGGTGCTCCTTGGCGATGCCGCAGCCGGTGTCCACGACACTGAGCAGCACGTAATGGCCGGGCGTGAGCTCGTCGGGGCAATCATGGCGGCAGTCGACGTTGGCCGTTTCGATCCGCAGCCGCCCGCCCTTCGGCATCGCGTCGCGGGCGTTGACCACCAGATTGAGCAGCACGCTCTCGAGTTGGTTGCGGTCAGCGAAGATGGAAGTGCCCTCCGGCGCCAGCATCGTTTCGACGCGGATAGTGGCCCCCAGCAGGCGGTCGATGATCTCGGTCATTTCTCCGACGAGCCTGTTGCAATCGAGCGTTTTCGGCGCGAGCGGTTGCTGGCGGCTGAACGCCAGCAGGCGCTGGATCAATTGCTTGGCGCTTTGCGTTGCCCGCTGCGCCGTCGTGGTCACGCGCTCGGCCAGCGCGCGCGCATCGTTGCCGGGGCCGCCGGCCGCGCCGCGTTGCAGCGCGATCATGACGATCTCGAGACTGCCCATGATCACCTGCAGGATGTTGTTGAAGTCGTGCGCGATGCCGCCCGTCAGCTGCCCGACCGCCTCCATCTTCTGCGCCTGGTTGAGCCGCGACTCGGCCTCGAGCCGCCGCGCGGCCTCGGTCTCGAGGTCCGCCGTGCGATCGCGCACCCGCTGCTCGAGGACCTGGTTCATCCGCTCGAGCTCCTGCCTTGCGGCGTCCAATGCGTCCTCGGTTGCCTTGCGCTCGGTGATGTCAAGATCGACGCCGCTGTAGCGAACGGGCCTGCCTTCGCCGTCGCGGATCACGCGTCCGCGGCCGAAGATCCAGCGCAGGTTGCCGTCCGGGCGGATGATCCGGTATTCGATCTCGTAGGTGTCGCCGCCGGTGCCGAGCGCCTCGCGGAAACCGGCGAGAACGCGCTCGCGGTCCCCGGGCACACGCAGTGCGCGTATGACGTCGACCGGGACGCTGTCGCTCGTCGGCTCGAGCCCCAAAATGCGGAAGAACTGGGCCGTGCCGCGAACGCGGTTTTCCGTGAGGTCGATGCTCCATACGCCGATGCCCGCCGATTCCTCGGCCAGCGCCAGCGCGTCGCGGTCGAAGGCATCGCCCGCGGTAGGGGCACCCGATTCGCCGGCGGCGGCGGGCTTGCCCTTGCTCGAACCGTCGGCAACCGTCAGGGCGGGCAGGACCATGGCGAGGGATTCCGCGCTCGAGTGGGCATCGTGAACATACTATTGATTCCCCATCGTGTTGTAAAATCCGCGGCGCGCACTCCGCGCGCGATGCAGGAACGCCAACATGTTAGCGGGCTTGCTGGGTTCCCTTGCCTTGTTGGCCCTCGGCCAGGTTCACGCCGCGTCCGGCACGCTCGTCATCAATTCCAACAGCACGGACCCTGCGCCACGCGTGGCGTGGCAGAGTGCGGTCGAGCGCTTCGCCCGCGAGAACCCCGATATCACGGTCGAATACAACGTCTACGACCACGAAAGCTACAAGAAGGCCATCCGCAACTGGCTGACGGGAGCCCCGCCGGATGTCGTGTTCTGGTTCGCCGGCAACCGGATGCGCCAATTCGCCGTACCGGGCCTCCTCGAAGACCTGAGTGACCTCTACGACGCGGAGGCGCGATCGCGCATGCATCCGTCGGCGCTCGATCTCGTGAGTCATGGCGGCCGGCAATATGGGGTGCCGTATACCTATTATCAGATCGGGTTCTATTACCGCCGCGACGTGCTCGCGGCCAGCGGAATCGCGGAACCGCCGCGCACGTTCGCCGAGCTCGTGGCCGCGTGCGACCGGCTGAAGTCCGGCGGCATCGAGCCGTTCGCGATCGGCACGCGCGACCTGTGGCCCGCCGCCGCGTGGTTCGATTACCTCGACCTGCGCGAGAACGGTCACGCCTTCCACATGGCGCTGATGCAGGGCAGCGTGCCCTACACCGACCCGCGCGTGCGCGCCGTGTTCGACCGCTGGCGGGAACTCATCGACCACGACTGCTTCAGCCGCAATCACGCCTCCTCGAGCTGGCAGGAAAGCCAGGCGCTGCTCTACCAGGGCAAGGCGGCGATGATGCTGATCGGCAATTACATCGTCGCGAATTTTCCGGCGGATATGCGCGACCGCATGGAATTCGCCCGGTTTCCGGCGCTGCGGCCGGAAATCGGCCGCTTCGAGGAGGCGCCGATGAACACCGTGCACATCCCGGCGCGGGCGCAGAACAAGGCGGAAGCGAAACGCTTCATGCGCTTCGTCATGCGGCCTGACGTCCAGGAGGCCCTGAACAAGGCGATGCTGCAATTGCCGGTGAATACGCGATCCGCCGTCGCCGACGACCGGTTCCTGCTGCAGGGCCGCGACCTCATCAACGGCGCGGCGGCTTTGTCGCAATACTTCGACCGCGACACCAGCGAAGATCTCGCCACGGTCGCCATGAAGGGTTTCCAGGAGTTCATGCTGCAGCCGCAGCGGCTCCCCGCGATCCTCGCCACGATCGAGCGTGCACGCGAGCGCATCTACGGCCCGTTACCGGCGGGGGGCGGAGCCCCGGCGCGCGCGCAATGAGCGCGAAGTCCGGGCGGGCGGAATCAATCGATCCGCCGATGGCGTCGGGCCGGCGCCACGCAGGTTGGGCCACGGCGATCCTGCTCGCGGCGGCGTGCCTGCTGTTCGCGCTGTTCGTGATCTATCCGATCGCCGCCAGCATCCGGCTCTCGCTGCACGATTGGGAGGGCGTCGGCGCCATGACCTTCATCGGGCTCGACAACTATCGCGAGCTCGTCGCGGATCCGGTGTTCCGCACCGCGCTCGCGAACAACGTGCGCTGGCTCGCCTGCTACGTCGTGGCTCCGCTCGCCGGTCTCGGCCTCGCGATCCTCCTGCACCAGGCGGCGTTCGGCATGCGAGCCGTCCGCACGCTGTTCTTCCTGCCGTTCGTCATCAGCCAGATGATCGTCGGCCTCATCTTCGGCTGGTTCTTCAATTCGCGCTTCGGCTTGCTGAACCAGATTCTCGGCAGCGCCGGACTGCCACCGGTCGCCCCGCTCGACAGCGAGGCGTGGTCGCTCTATCCGATGATCCTCGCCGGGTTGTGGCCGCAGATCGCCTACTGCTTCATGCTCTACCTTACGGGACTCGCGGCGATCACGCCGGAATCGATCGACGCGGCGCGCGTCGACGGCGCGCGCGGATTTCCGCTGTTCCGCCACATCGTGCTGCCGCAGCTCCGCGGCGTCCATTTCATCGTCGCCATGGTGTGTGCGGTGGCGGCGTTGCGTAGCTTCGACTATGTCGTGATCATGACGCTGGGTGGGCCCTACGACAGTTCGACGGTCCTCGCGTATTACATGTACGAGCAGACGTTCATCGCGCAGCGCTACGGGTACGGCGCGGCGATCGCGGTGGTCCTGCTCGCCATGATGAGCGCCATGATCTTCGTGCTGCTGTGGCGCATGTTCCGCGCCGAGCGCGCGTAGCCGATGTTTCCGGCACCGATCCGTCGGCGTCCGTTCCCGGCGCGCGCTTTTTACGGCGCGACCGTGGTCCTCTGCCTCGCGACCTGGATGTTGCCGCTCGCCGGGGTGGCGCTGACGTCGCTGCATTCGGCCGCCGAGCTCAACCGCGGCCAGATGTGGCTCTTTCCGGCGCTGCCGCAATGGTCGAACTATGCCACCGTGCTGGGCGAATCGCGGCTGCTGCGGTTCGTGCTGAACAGCGTCCTGGTCACGATTCCCACGGTGGCCGCGACCGTGCTCATCTCCGCCATGGCCGGGTTCGCGCTCGCCAAGCACCGGTTTGCCGGCAACCGCGTGCTCCTGATGGTCTTCGTCGCCGGCAACCTCGTGCCGTTCCAGGTGCTGATGATCCCGGTGCGCGATCTCGTCATCGCGCTCAACCTCTACGACACGCGTCTGGCGCTGATCCTCTTCCATACGGCATTCCAGACCGGGTTCTGCACGCTGTTCATGCGCAATTTCATCCGCGAGGTTCCCGATCCGCTGCTCGACGCGGCGCGGGTCGACGGGGCGGGCGAGCTGCGCCTCTTCTGGCTCGTCGTGCTGCCCCTGGTGCGCCCGGCGCTGGCCGCGGTGTCGGTCCTGGTGTTCACGTTCGTGTGGAACGATTACTTCTGGTCGCTGGTGCTGGTCC
>JBDTLY010000317.1:0-4340 GCA_039934535.1 Casimicrobiaceae bacterium
AGCGGATCGAGGTATTCGGGCTCACCGCCCAGCAGGTTGAACACCGGACGATCCTTGAAGAGGCCGCGCAATTCGCCTTCGCGGACGAAGCGCGCGAGGTCCGGTCCGAAGAGCGAGGAGAAAATCGCATCCGGCTTCGCGTCCAGCAGCGCCTGCACCACCGGACCCGCATCGATCTTGCCGAGCGGCACCGCCTGCTCGACGAACTCGATGCCGCCCGATTGCAGCGCGATCATCTGCTTCTTGAACGCATTGGTCGCCGACTGTCCGTACTCGTAGTTCGGATAGACGATCGCCCAGCGCTTCTTGCCGAGCTTTGCCGCTTCGGGGACCAGCATCGCGGTTTGCATGTAGGTCGACGCGCGCAGGCGATAGGTGTACCGATTGCCCGCGTCCCAGACGATCTTGTCGGTCAACGGCTCGGCGGCGAGGAAGAGTACCTTGCGCTGCTTCGCGAGATCCGCCACCGCGAGGCCGACGTTCGACGCGAACGTGCCCATCAGCATGACGGCCTTTTCGCGCGACAGCAGCTCTTCGGCAACGCGCACCGCGTCGCCCGGGCTGCCGTTGTCGTCGCGCGACACGATCTCGAGCGGACGCCCCAGCACCCCGCCGGCGGCGTTGATTTCCGCTTGCGCGAGCTCCATGCCCTTCTTGTACGGCTCGAGGAACGCGGGGAAGGTCTTGTAGCTGTTGAGCTCGCCGAGCTTGATGGGCTGCGCCGTCGCGGGGAACGCGCCAGCGGCGGCGAGCGCGGCAGCGGCAAGGCAGGTGAGGCGGGCGAAGCGATTCATGGCGTCTCCGTGCGGAGGTCGAGGCAGGTATTGTCCCCTGCGGCAGGCGGTAACGGTCGGGGGCGCTTGACGGTTGACCGGAAAATTTGGGGTTTCACCCTGCATTGAAAGGGGTCTACGGGCGCCATTTCTTCCCCGCGACACAAGCATAGAACTTGTCAGACTGACGCGGGGAGGCGCCGAAAGGTAAAATCGTCGCTTTTGCCTGCCGCGACCCCACTGTCGCGCGGAGGCGCTTCCGCCATGCCGTCCGACCCGTCCTCTTCGCTCGCACTGCCCCCGGGCCTCGCGTTCGCCGATCTGTACTCGGTGTCGGGCGCGGCACGCATCGACGGGCAATTTGCCGCCCACTTGCGCGATGCGGACGCGGGACTTGCCACACGCCTTGCGACGGCCCGCGCGAAGCCCGGCGCTCTGTCGCGCCTGCAAGAATCGGAACTCCTGCTGGCGCTCGGGCCGCATCTCGAGGACTTCCTGGCGCACCTGTTCGGCATCGCGCCCGAGGTGCGCGCGCTCGAGGAAATTCACCACGAGCTCGCGCCGCTCTATGCCGTGAAGCGGCTCTTCGTGCAGAAGAAGGCGATGACCGCGCACAAGGCCGACGTCGCCGCGACGTTCGACGGCCCCGCGTTGCGGCGCGAGGTCGAGTCGTTGCTGGACGAAACTTTCACCGAGCTCGGATTCGCAAAAGCGGTGACACGCTGGCAGCAGGACGAAGCCGCGAACGCCGTCGCACTGGATCTGGCCGCACGGTACGGCGCGTGGGCGTCGCACACCGCGGAGGGCCGTGCGGCGCACAAGCGCGGCGTGCTGTTTCGCGCGCCGCGCAAGCTCGATCACCTGAAGCTCGTTCCGCTCGAGCTCACGCAGGTGAACGGCGTGGACGCCTGGAAGCTCGCCGGCGGCCACGTGCGCCAGCGCGACGGCTTCGCGCTGACCGATCCCGGCATGGACCTGCCCGCGGCGCTTGGTGAAGCGCACTACTGCATCTGGTGCCACGAGCAGGGCAAGGATTCGTGCGCGCACGGCCTTCCGGCAAAAAAGCCCGCCGACGGCAGCGTGCAGGAGATTCCGTTCCGCAAGAGCCCGTTCGGCGTCGTTCTCGCCGGCTGCCCGCTGGAAGAGAAGATCTCCGAGTTCATGAAGCTCCGCGCCGAAGGTTGGCCCGTCGCCGCGCTTGCCATCATGTGCGTCGACAACCCGATGGTCGCGGCGACCGGCCACCGGATCTGCAACGATTGCATGAAAAGCTGCATCTATCAAAAGACCGATCCCGTCGACGTGCCGCAGTCGGAGACGCGAATCCTGAAGGACGTGCTGGCGCTGCCGTGGGGCTTCGAGATCTACAGCCTGCTGACGCGCTGGAATCCGCTGAACCTGCGGCGGCCGCTGCCGCTGCCGGCGACCGACAAGCGCGTCCTGGTGGTCGGCATGGGCCCCGCGGGCTTTACGCTTGCCCATCACCTGCTGAACGATGGGCACACGGTCGCGGCCATCGACGGTCTCAAGATCGAGCCGCTCGATTCCGCGCTGTCCGGCATCACGGTAACCGGGGGACGCGTGCCGTTCGGGCCGATCCGCGATGCGGCATCGCTTGCGGAGCCGCTCGGCGGCGTCGCCGAATACGGCATCACCGTGCGCTGGGACAAGAACTTTCTGAAGGTGATCCGCCTGCTGCTCGAACGGCGCGCGCAGTTCGCGCTGTACGGCGGCGTGCGCTTCGGTGGCACGCTCGACGTCGAGGACGCGTTCGCGCTGGGCTTCGACCATGTCGCCGTCGCCGCGGGGGCCGGCAAGCCGACCGTGCTCGAGCTCCCCAACGGGCTCGCCAACGGCGTGCGCACCGCGTCCGACTTTCTCATGGCATTGCAGCTGACCGGCGCGGCAAAAAAGGATTCGCTTGCCAACATGCAGGTGCGCCTGCCCGTCATCGTCGTCGGCGGCGGGCTTACCGCGATCGATACGGCAACGGAGTCGCTTGCGTATTACCCGGTGCAGGTCGAGAAGTTCCTGTCCCGTTACGAAGACCTCGTGTCCGAACGCGGCCGCGACGCGGTCGAAGCGGCGTGGACAGGGGACGAGCGCGTGGTCGCCGCCGAATTTCTCGCGCACGCCCGCGCGATCCGCGCCGAGTGCGCGACAGCGCTGATAGAGGGGTGCGCGCCGCGCGTCACGGAACTGCTGCAGTCGTGGGGCGGTGCGACGATCGCCTATCGCCGTCGATTGATCGACAGCCCGGCGTATACGCTCAATCACGAGGAAGTCGAGAAGGCGCTGGAGGAGGGCATTCGTTTCGCCGAAGGGCTGACGCCGCTCGCGGTCGAACTCGACGCGGAAGGACGCACCTGCGGCCTCAAGGTTTCGGAGCAGCACAACGACGGCGACGGCGTCTGGCACGAGTATGCGCAGGTGACGCTCCCGGCGCGAACGATCCTGATCGCCGCCGGCACGCAGCCCAACACGGTGCTCGCGCGCGAGGACGCCCCGCACTTCCATCTTGCGGGCAAGTATTTCCGCCTGCTGGACGAGGACGGCCGCGAGGTCACGCCGGTCAAGGGTCTCGCCAAGCCCGCGGCACCGGCCGTGCTTACCGAAATCCGCGCCGACGGACGCGCGACGAGTTTCTTCGGCGACCTTCACCCGTCGTTCGCGGGCAATGTCGTGAAGGCGATGGCGAGCGCCACGCAGGGCGCGCCGATCGTCTCGCGGATGCTGGCCAAGGTCGAAGCGGCGTCACCGGACAATGATGACGCGTTTTTCGGCAAGCTCGACCACGATTTTCGCGCCACCGTGGTCCGCGTCGAGCGGCTTACACCGACGATCGTGGAGGTCGTCGTCCATGCGCCGGCGGCTGCGCGACGGTTCCGCCCCGGCCAGTTCTATCGCCTGCAGAATTTCGAGGCGCTGGCGGCGCGTTCAGCCGGCACGCGCCTCGCGATGGAAGGTCTCGCGCTGACCGGCGCCTGGGTCGACAAGGAAAAGGGACTGGTGTCGACGATCGTCCTCGAGATGGGTGGCTCGTCGGACCTCTGCACGCAATTGCAGCCCGGCGAGCGCGTGATCCTGATGGGGCCGACAGGTTCGCCGACGGAGATCGAGCCTGGCGAAACGGTTGTGCTCGCGGGCGGCGGTCTCGGCAATGCGGTCCTGTTCTCGATCGGGCAGGCGTTTCGCGTGGCGGGCTCGAAAGTGCTCTATTTCGCCGGCTACAAGAAGCAGATCGATCGCTACAAGGTCGCCGACATCGAGGCGGCGGCGGACACCGTGGTCTGGTGCTGCGACGAAGCGCCGGGATTCGCGGCGACGCGGCCGCAGGACCGCGCGTTCGTCGGCAACATCGTCGCCGCGATGCACGCGTACGCGAGCGAAGCGCTGGGGCCGCAGCCGATCCCCTTCGCCGACTGCGACCGCATCATCGCGATCGGCTCGGACCGGATGATGGCCGCCGTCGGTGCCGCGCGGCATGCGGTCCTGTCACCCTGGCTCAAGCCCGGGCACCGCGCGCTGGCGTCGATCAACTCGCCGATGCAGTGCATGATGAAGGAA
>JBDTLY010000318.1:0-4327 GCA_039934535.1 Casimicrobiaceae bacterium
ACCGACTCGACTCGCAGGCGGATGAGCCCGTCGTCGAGCAGCAGGATCGCGCCGGCGGCGACGTCGCGCGGCAGCTCCTTGTAGTCGAGGCCGACCTGGGTGGCGTCGCCGATCTGCAAATCGGCGTCGAGGACGAACCGCTGGCCGCGCTCCAGCAGCACCTTGCCGTCGTCGAACTTGCCCACGCGGATCTTCGGCCCCTGCAGGTCCGCCATGATGGCGATCTCCCGGCCGAGCTTCTGCGCGATGCCCCGGACGAGTTGTGCGAGCTCGACATGGCCTGCGGCCTTGCCGTGCGAGAAATTCAGGCGGACGACGTCGACGCCGGCGGAGAGGAGGCGCGTGAGCGTGGCGGGCTCGCTGCAGGCGGGGCCGAGCGTGGCGACGATCTTGGTGGCGCGGGGCATGAAAATCCTTGGAGGTAAATCCGGCATCCGACTGGCGTCGATGGTATGCCATTTTTCGGCATCACGAAATCCCGCGGCGCGCCGGGCCATATAGAATGCGCGCGAGCCGCGGCGTTCCACGGCCGCACCAGGTGAAAGGGAACCTCATGCAGATCGCAATTCGGCGCGCCGGCTTCGCACACGTCGCAGCTTCCATCACCGTCGCCGCCGTGCTGGTGATGCCGTCCGCCGTGCACGCGTACGACGGGCCGGTCGAGAAGAAGGTATTTGCGCTGCCGTCCTACACGACGGTCGGCGGCAAGACCCTCAAGGACGTCCGCGTCGGTTACGAAACGTACGGCAAGCTGAACGCCGCCGGCGACAACGCGATTTTCGTCCCGCACTTTTTCACGGGCACTTCGCACGCCGCGGGCAAATACGCGCCGACGGACGCCGCGCCCGGCTACTGGGACCCGATCATCGGCGCGGGACGGCCGCTCGACACCGACAAATATTTTGTGATCAGCGCCGACGCGCTCGCGAACCTCAACACGAAGGACCCGAACGTGACGACGACCGGGCCCTCGACGGTCAACCCGGAGACGGGCAAGCCGTGGGGCATGGCATTTCCGGTCGTCTCCTATCGCGACACCGTGCGCGTGCACAAGGCACTCGTCGACAGCCTCGGCGTGAAGAGGCTGCACGCGGTCGCCGGCGCGTCGGGCGGCTCGATCCAGGCGATGGAGTGGGCGGCGACTTTCCCGGATTTCGTGCCGCGCGTCGTTCACGTCATCGGCCCCGGCTTCGACATCTCGCCCTACGTGATCGAAATGATCGATGTCTGGATGACGCCGATCCGCGTCGATCCGAAGTGGAACAACGGCGACTACTACGGCCGCGACGAGCCGCAGGACGGTGTGGCCAATGCGCTCAAGATCATCACGATCACGACGCGCGCGCCCGGCTGGGCGGAAAGGACGTTCGGCTACAAGCCGGCGGATCCCGCGAAGGATCCCGCCGCTGCGATGGGCAACCTCTTCGCGATCGAGGACACGCTGATGAAGGCCGGCGCGACCCGCGCGAAGTCGGCGGACGCGAACTCGATGCTGTACACCTCGAAGGCGAACCAGATCTACCGGCTGACGGACGACGAGGTCAAGGGCATCAAGGCGAAGATCCTGTTCGTGCCGGCGGCGTCGGACGGGATCTTCCCGCCCGAGCTTTCGCGCCGCGCCGCCGAACGCTATCGCGCGCAAGGCGGCGTGGCCGAGGTTGCCGTCATCGAGGGCGACGGCGGTCACCTCGAGGGCGTGCTGAACGTCGCGAAGCAGGGCGAGGCGATCCGGGCGTTTCTCGGCAAGTGACGGTGCGGCGCCCGGCCGCGGTCAAAAGTCCTGCACGACGATGCCTTGCAGCGCGGTCGCGGGGCCCATCACGTAGATCGTGTAGATGCTGCCCACGGTCAGCGTGACCGCCGGCAGCGTGAGGACCGTCGTTGTCGTTCCCGCAAGGTCGAAGTCGATTTGGTATGCCGTGCCGACGGCGTCCGCGTCGAGCGGCACGTACGCAGACGCGGAATTTTGCAGGACACCTGCCGCCGCCAGCGCCTGATTGGCGTAGATGTCGAGCGCCGGGAGGTCCGGCGAGACGTTGACAATGCGAACCTGCGCCCGCCCGACGATTGTGGACACGTTCGCGTCGGTCAGGAAGAGGGCGCCGAGCGAGCCGGCGGCGCCGTACAGCGCGATCGACGTGTCGGTGGCGGCCTTCAGCGTCGGCGTTGTCGTCAGCAGCGTGGCGCCGGGTGTGGCCGCGGCCTCGACCGTGATCGTGCGGGCGCCTGCGGCGACTCGCTGGTAATTCGAGACGCCGGTATAAGGAATGTTCGCGAGCGTGAGTGCGCCGTCGACGAACACGTTGAGCGGCGAAGCGACCGACGAAGCGTTCACAGCCTTGATCTGCGCGAGCTGGTTGTTGATGATCGTCGATGCGCCGGCGCTCGTCAGCAGCACGACGTTGACGAGCCGGGCACTGCCGCGGCTGTAGGCAACCACGGTTTGTCCCGACCCGTCCGCGAAGGCCGGCGCCGGCGCGTCGAAGATCACTTCCTTTGTGCCGGTGCGCGTCAGCCGCAACTGGTAGGTTCCGAGCGGAACGTTGATGAACGCGCTGTTGCTCTGGTAGACGATGCCCGCCACGATGGGCGATACCGCGGCGAGGTCGGCGCCCGGCGCCGTGAGGTAGGCGTCGACGGCGCCGGCGGTCGGCGAAACGTTGGCGAGGCGCAGGGCGAAATTGCCCGTCGGCACGTTCTGCAGCAGCGTGTCGGCGAGCAGCAGGCCGCCGACGGTCGTCGTTTGGCCATACGTGACAAACGTGTAAGCCGAGACGTTGAACAGCGTGTTGACGATCGAAAACGCGGGGGTCGTCGCGCCGGCAAGATTCACGCTGAACGTGTAGGGGCCGGCGGGGATATCCGCATAGGACGTAATCGTCTCGAAGGGCGAGCCGGACATGAATGCCGTGCCCCCCGCCGTCACCGTCACCGACGTCGAGCCCGGAATGAGGTTGGCCACGCGCAGCGTGGTGCCCGTGCCGTTGCCGCTGGGGTTGAGCCCGCAGCCCGCGAGCGCGAACACGGCGGCGGCGAGACTGGCGAGGACGACGAAGGCACGAACGAGACGCATGAGGTTCTCCGGGGTGCGGGGTCAGCGGTCCTGGGTCAGCACGCCGGAAAGCGTCGGACCCGAGCCGAGAAGATACACGGTGTAGACGTGGCCGCCCGCGAGCGCGAGACCGGGCACGCTGAGGACGATGTTGGTCGTGCCCGCGTTGTTGAAGTCGAAGCGGTAAGGCGTGCCGGCAGCCACCGCATCGACGAGCGAATACGTCGACGCCGAATGGGCCGCGAGTCCGGACACCAGCTTGCCGAAGTTCGCGTAGACGTCGACCGCGGCGAAATCCGGCGACACGTTGACGACGCGCACCGACGCACGACCGGACGGCACCGCCGGATTCGAATCGGCGAGCACGAGGCCCGCCATCGACCCGGCGGCGCCGTACAGGGCGATCGACAAGTCCGTGGCGGGAACGAAGTCGGGCGCGAGCGTCAGCAGCGTCGCGCCCGGGGTGGCCGACGACTCGACGGTGACCTGCCGCGTGCCCGCCGTGATCGACTGGTAGGGCGCGACGCCGGCGAACGCAAGGTTTGTCACGACCTGCGTGCCGTCGACAAGCACGTTGAGCGGCGTCGCGACCCCCGTTCCGTTCGCGACCTTGAGCTGCGCAAGCTGGCTGTTCACGATCCCGCCCGACGTGTTGGAGGCGAGCAGCACGACATTGACGAGCTTGCTGCTGCCCCTGCTGTACGCGACCACCGTTTGTCCGGTGCCCACACCCAGGGCCACCGGCGCGTCATACACCACGTCCTTTGTCGCGTTCGGAGTGATTCGCAGCTGCAAGTTGCCCCCGGGCGTGTTGAGAAACGTTGTGACTCCGCCATAGCTGGCACCCGTGACGACGGGCGTCGCGGCCGCAATGTCGGCGCCCGGCTGGGTCAGGTAGATGTCGACGACAGGCACGACCGCGGCCAGGTTCAGCACGCGAAACGCGACGTTATTGGATCCGGGCGATGCGAACGCGTCGGCAAGCAGCAGTCCCCCTGCCGCGCCCGGCGTGCCCGAGGTGACGAACGTGAAACTGATGTCGGGCGACAGCGAGTAGATGACGTCGACCAGGTTACCGGGGCTGCTGGCGAGCGTGACCTTGAACTCCTGGGTGCCTTCGCCGACGCCGGTGAAGGCGCTGAGAGCCTCGAAGGTCCCACCCGTGAGGATCGTCGTGCTGCCGGCCACGATCTTGACGTCGGACGCGCCGGAAATGAGGTTCAGCGCGCGCACACTGGCGTTTTTGCTCGACGAGCCGCCGCAGCCATCGAGCAG
>JBDTLY010000319.1:0-4327 GCA_039934535.1 Casimicrobiaceae bacterium
TGCCATGCCGATGGCAGCGGCGAGCGCGGCATCGAGACCGTGAACCGCGCGCTGCTCGCCCGCCATTCCACCGGCGAAATGCGGGAGGTGACAGTCAAGGGCTGGGGCGGCCAGCCGGTGCAGATGTTCATCACGTACCCGCCGAATTTCGACCCAAAGAAAAAATGGCCGCTGCTGCACTCGATCCACGGCGGCCCGCACGCGGCACACGTGGACGGCTGGCACTTCCGGTGGAACACGCAGGTGTTCGCGGGGTACGGTTATGTCGTGGCAGCGGTCAACTACCATGGCTCGTCCGGCTTCGGCCAGAAGTGGCTCGAGACGATCACGGGCCAGTACGGCAAGAAGGAATACGCCGACGTCGAGTCGGGCACCAACTGGCTGCTGCGTCAGGGCTACATCGACCGCTCGCGCCTGGTCGCCACCGGCGGCAGCTACGGCGGCTATATGGTCGCGTACATGAACGGCCACACCGACCGTTACCGCGCGTACGTGTGCCATGCCGGCTGCTACGACTGGGTGAGCATGATGGCCACCGACGGCTATCATTTCTTCGCCGACGAGCTCGGCGCGTTCCATTGGGACAACCCGGCCCGCGTCATGCGGCAGTCGCCGCACCATTACGTCAAGCACGCCAAGACGCCCACGCTCGTGATCCACGGCGAGCTCGACTATCGGGTGCCGGCAACGCAGGCGCTGCAGTACTACGACACGCTGAAGGCGAAAGAGGTGCCGGCGCGGCTCGTCTACTTCCCGGACGAGAACCACTGGATCCTGAAGCCGCAGAATTCGCGCCTCTGGTATCGCGAGTTTTTCGGTTGGGTGGCGCGCTACGCGCCGGGCGGCGCGGCGAAACGCTAGACCGCGGTCAGCGGCGGCCCGCCGAGCTTCTTCTCGTAGCGCTCCTGGCACGCGACGCAGCGCATCGCCGTCGGATACGCCGACAGCCGCGCGAGCGCGATCGGTTCCCCGCAGTCGCTGCACTCGCCGTAGTTCCCCGCGCGCATGCGCGCGAGCGCGGCATCGACCTCTTCCAGTTCGGCGAGCGCGTGGCGCACTTCGGCGATGTCGAGCTCGGCCAAGCCATCGGCCACGCCCCATTCGTCGCCGCTTTCCTTGATCCGGTTGCGCAGGCCGACGACACGGTCGTCCTCGCTGCCGTCGAGCTGGGTCTTCACCTCGACGCGGAGCGTGGCGCGGCGCGCTTCGAGCTCTCGCTTGAGGCGGGCGAGTTCGGCAGGGGGGAGGACGGCGGTCATGGTGGCAAGTCCCGGGAGGATGCAAGGGAGCGTCAGGATTATCGCCTGTTTTTCACCGCGGGCGTATCGGGGAGGGGGTGGCGTTGACCGGGGTCAACCTCGGCCCAATCTGACGGCCGCCCCTTGAATCCTGCGCATCGGGCCGCAGATGGGCGGGTGTGGCCATGATTCGCGATGCCAATGGAGGTCGCGTCGGCCAAACCCGTGTGCAACGCCAAAGGAGAATCCAGATGCGCAGTGTAAACCTGTACCACCCGCTCGCGGAGGCGGCGATCGACGACCTGTTCCGCGGCTATTTCAGGCCCGTTCGCGGCGAAAAGGCTGCCGTTTCCATCAAGTTCGACGTCACCGAGAAGGATGGCGCCTACGTCGTGCATGCCGAGATCCCCGGTGTGGCGAAGGACGACATTCAAGTGTCGATCGAGGGCAGCCAGGTCACGATCAGCGCCGAGGTGAAGCGCGAGACCGGGAAGATCGACGGCGAGCGCGTGTTGCACAGCGAGCGCCATGCCGGCAGCGCGTTCCGCAGCTTCACGCTGCCCGCCGAGCTCGACGAAGCCGCGAGCACGGCGAAGTACGAGAACGGCGTGCTCGAGCTGACGCTCGCGAAGAAGGCCGCCGTCGCCGGACGCAAGCTCACGATCCAGTAAGGCACGGCGAACGATTGCCGAAATTCGGCGGTGGCGGGACGTGTGTTTCCGCCATCGCCGCGTCGGCGCCGTCAGCGGACCCGCTTGACCGGGTACTCGCCGTCCTCGATGTTGTCGCGAAAGAAACTCCACGGTGACGACGCGGCGGTGAGCCGGCGATAGGTGTCCGCCGACACGCCGCCGTATTCGAACGTGCCCGACGTGAGCTCGACGGTGAGCGTGCGCCGCGTGGCGTCGTAACCGGCCGCGCGCAGGTTGCCGCCGGAGAGCCGCTTCATTTCCATGGGCGATTCCCGCGTGAAGGATGGCCGATTGTAATCCAGTCTTCGCGGGGCCTATCGCGCCGCGAATGCTACGATTGGGGCACCGGCACGAAGACCGCAAGCGGGGTGAAGCGAATGAATGGTAAGCACTCGATTCGTCGATCGGGAATGGCGCTCGCGAGGCTGGCGCTCGCCGTCGCCGCGTCCGTTGCATTTGCGTTCCCGGCGGTCGCGGCGGATCCGGCCAAGACGCTGCGCGTCGTGTACTCGATTGCCGAAACGAGCTTCGACCCGCAGTTCGCCTCGGACGCCGCGTCCGACGGCGTCATCTCCAGCATCTACGAGTCGATGCTCGACTACGACTATCTGGCGCGCCCGGTCAAGCTCGTCCCGCAGACGCTGGAGGCGATGCCGATCGTCTCGGACGGCGGCAAGACCTACACGTTCAGGATCCGCAAGGGAATTTTCTTCACGCCGGACCCGGCGTTCAAGGGCAAGCCGCGCGAGCTCACCGCCGCGGACCAGGTCTATGGTTTGAAGCGCCTCCTCGATCCCGTCGTGAAGAGTCCGTGGGCCTGGCTCATCGACGGCAAGGTCGTGGGCAGCGACGAATTGCGCGCGAAGGCCGCGAAAACCGGCAAGCTCGACTACGATGCGCCGTTTCCGGGCATCGAAGCCATCGACCGCTACACGCTGCGCATTCGATTGAAGGAAGCGGACCTGCGCTTCATCTACGCGCTCGCGGTCCCGAACACGACGGCCGTTGCGCGCGAGGTCGTCGAAGCTTACGGGCTCGATTTCGGCGCCCATCCCGTGGGCACGGGCCCCTACATGCTGGGTGAGTACAAGCGCAGCTCGAAGATCACGCTGGTCGCAAACCCCGGGTATCGCGAGGTCACCTACACCCCCGCGGGCCCGATCCCCCGGGAATCGGAACCGATCGCCGCGGCACTGAAAGGCAAGCGCCTGCCGATTCCCGGCCGCATCGAGATCAACGTCATCGAGGAAGGCCAGGCGCAATGGCTCGCCTTCCTCAATCGCGAACTCGAAATGCTCGAACGCCTGCCGGCGGATTTCATCGACCAGGCGATCGTCAACGGCAGGCTCAAGCCGGAGCTCGCGGCCAAGGGCATCCAGCATGAGATCCTGCTGCGCCCCAACACGTGGTGGTCGTACTTCAACATGGACGATCCGGTGGTCGGCGGCTACACGCCGGACAAAATCGCGCTGCGCCGCGCCATCGGCATGGCCTACGACAATGACGAGGGCATTCGCGTCCTGTTGAAAGGACGCGCGGTGCCCGCCAAGGGTCCGATTCCGCCGGACATCGCCGGCTTCGATCCGACGCTGAAAACGAATGCGCAACTGTTCGATCCCGCCGCGGCGCGTGCGCTGCTCGACCGCTTCGGCTACAAGGACCGCGACGGCGACGGTTTCCGCGAGACGCCGGAGGGCAAGCCGCTCGTGATCGAGCGCTGGTCGACGCCCAACTCGGTCACACGGCAGAGCGACGAGCTGTGGAAGAAAAACATGGATGCGATCGGCATCCGTGTCGTGTTCAAGAAGGACCGGTTGCCGGAGCTGCGAAAGATGGCGCGCCTCGGCAAGATCCAGATGCGCAGCGATGGCTGGAACGCCGACTATCCGGACGCCGAGAATTTCATGCAGCTTCTTTACGGCCCGAATTCCGGACAGGAAAACAACGCCAATTTCAAGCTGGCGGCGTTCGACAAGCTCTACGAGGAGTCGCGGCGACTTCCGGATTCGCCGGAGCGCACCAAGCTGTTCAACAACATGACGGAGCTCGTGCTCGCCTACGCGCCGTGGCGAATGACCTACCATCTGATCGAGGACCAGCTGTTGCAGCCTTGGGTCCGTGGCTACAAGCCGCACCCGATCAAGTCGCAGACGTGGGAGTACGTCGACATCGACGCGGCGAAGAAGCCGTGAAGCGCGGGGACTAGTCGCGCGGCTGCATTTTTTGGAGCGCCCGCCTGACGAGCACCGCGTCGTCGGCATCGCCGTCGCCGCCCGCGACGGCCTCCGCGAGCGCCGCCTGCGCCGCCTCCGCGAACGTCGCCTCGACACCCAGGCGGCGCGCGAGCGCAACCGCGATCCCGATGTCCTTGGCGAGGATTTTCGCCGCGGCGCGAGG
>JBDTLY010000320.1:0-4317 GCA_039934535.1 Casimicrobiaceae bacterium
CGCCGTAATGCCTTGTAGATAAAGGAGTTTTTACGAAGTGCGCGCGAGGAATGCCCCGCGCAGGTCCCGTGCTTACGCGGGCGCAGGCAAAAGCCTTCGCGCCGACTTACCGATGACTTACGGGGGACTTACGGCGGGCGTGTTTTGCCGGGCGTAGCGGCGATGTCTCGATGCAACCGCTCGGTTTCCGCGGCGGGGGCGACGCCCAGCACGATGGACAGGAGCTCGCGGCAGCGCCGGTACGCATTGATCGCCTCGGCCTGGTCGCCGGTCGCCGCCAGCGAGCGCATGAGGCCGCGGTAGAGCGACTCGGCGAGGTTGTCGGCTTCGATGCCGCGGCGATAGAGGTCGATGGCCGGCGCCCACGCGCGCTCCCGCTCGAGCGCTTCGCCGAGACGCATCAGCGTGCGCACGAACCGCGCGCGCAGCGCCTCGCGCGGCTTGCCGATCCACGCGTTTTCCTCGGTGCCGAGCAGCGGTCCCGGATACGCATCGAGCAGTCGCCGCGCGATGCCGGCAGGTGCCGCATCGACATCATCACTCCTGGATTCCGCGGCATCGAGCGTCGCGTCGAGCGCCCACACGTCGGTCCACGCGAGCGCGCGCGAGAGCGAAAGCTTTCCGCCGGCGAGCACCAGCGCATTGTCGATGTCGAGCAGCTTGCGCAAGCGGAAGAGCGTCGTGTCGAACGAGGTCTTCGCGGCGGCGCCATCCGCATCCGGCCATAGCGCCGCCATCAGCTGCGGCGTGTCGACGTCGCGGCCGCCGAACGCGATCAGCAGCTTCAGCAGATCGAGCGGCCGCTGCTGCGCCTTGCCGGTGAAGCGCATCGGCAGCCCGTCGCGAACGAGCTCGAATCCGCCCAGCGCGCGCACACGCAGGCGGAACGGCCACGAATGCCCCACGTCGGCCGGCGGGGGGAGTGTGTTCTTGTCGATGAGCGTGCGCACGAATTCGGCTTCGATGCCGTGTTCGAGCGCGAAATTGCAGAGCCGCGCGGCGACTTCGGGCCGATTGCGCAGGAAAACAAACTGCCCGCGCTCGCGGTAACCGGCGAGGACGGGCACCAAGCGGCTCGCTGCTTGCTGAGTCCGTCCGGCGTCGACGTCGAGGTCGACCTCGATCAGCTCCTTCATCTGCTCGAACGTCCCGCGTTCCGACGCGGACGACAGCGCAATCGCCTCGTCGAGCGCACGCATGCTGCCCGCGTGGTCGCCCGCGGCGCTGCGCGAATGCGCGAGACGCGCCAGGAAATGCGGCAGTTGCATCCCCGGGAGCCCGGTTTCGCGGCCGAGCGCGATGGCCCTTTCGGCGTCCTGCACCGCGGCCGGGTAGCGCCCGAGGCGCTGTTCGAGCATCGAACGCAGATGATGGAAGTAGGCCCAATCCATGCGGCGGGCGGGCGACAGGCGCTTTTCCATCTCCTCGAGGCGCGACCTCGCCGACGCGAGCTCGCCCTTGCTGATGAGCGCCGTGACTTCGGCGTGGTCGATCTCGAACAGATACGCCTCGAGCCCGTAGCGCTCGGCGATCGCGCGTGCTTCGCCGATTACCGTCGCCGACTTGGCGTAACGCCCGTTGATGTAGTGCCAAAATGAATGGTGCGTGCGCCACCACACCTGCATCAGCGGCGTCACGTCCGGCCCGGCGACGATCGGTTCAGTGCGCGCGACGAGGCCGGTGGCCGTATCGCCGTCGGTCTTCCAGTTGAAATAGTTGAAGAGCGTCGAGGCCGCCATCATGCGGACGTTGACGTCGTCTTCGTCGTCGATCAGCTCGTCGAGGCGAAGCGCGACACGTTCGAGGTTGGTATCCTCGGGACGGCAGAACAGCAGCACGATCAGGTACGCGGCGCTCGCGCGGAGCTCGCTTTCGTGATCGAGCGCGGCGGACCGCCCGCCGCCCAGCAGGCGCTCGAATTCGGGCAGCCAGCGATCGAGCGGCGCGAAATTCGCCCACTCGTAGTAGTAACCGGTGACGATGGTGCTGAGCGAAAGCGCCTGGCCGCGCAGGTCGCCTTCCGCGCGGAATGCTTCGAACGCGCGCTCGAGCGCCGGGCGGCCGCGCTCCGGCTTGACGAAGATCCAGGCGCGCCCGAACCAGTATTGCAGCCACGGATCGTCGTCGCGCATCTCCGCCGGCAACGTCTCGATCCAGTCGGACAGCGATTGTGCGCGGCCCTGGCGCGCCCAGTCGAGCGCATTGCCGTGAATCAGCGCGCGCATCGCTTCCCATTCGCCGGCATCGCGATAAAGCGCAAGCGCTTCGCTCACCTGTCCGCGCCCGACGATGAGCGCGGCCGCGCGCGCACTTGCCGCCCGACGCTCATCCACGGGCACGCGTCGCCGCAATTCTTGCAGCAGAAATTCGCGGAAGAGCGCGTGGTAGTGGTAACTCGTCTCGGCGCCACGGCGGCGGTCGGTGAACAGATGCCGCCGGAAAAGGTATTCGAGCAGGCGCGGCGCTTCCTCGCTGCCGGTAAGCGCGACCGCCTCGTCCTGCGTGATCGACGGCGGGATCGCCGTCAGCATCAGGATGCGCTGGTTCTCCGGCATCGCGCCGTTGAAAATCTCGCCGGCGAAATACTGGAAGATCGCGTCCTTGCCTTGGCCGAGCGAATCGTCGAGCGCCGCGTTGTCGCGGCTCAGGTGCTCGCGCAGCAGCACCAGCGCGGCCACCCAGCCCTCGCTTTGCTGCTGGATGCGCTGCAGGTCTCCGCGCTCGGCGTGCTTGGTGCCGAGGATGGCCTGGGCTTCTTCGGCCGTGCAGCGAAGCGCCGATTCGTCGACACGCGCGATGCGCAGGCTCGCGGCGAGCCGCGCGAACTCGGCCGGCGGGTCCGAGCGTGACAATATGATGACGTTGCTGCCGTCCGGAATTTCCTCCAGCGCCTGCGCCAGCGCTGCGCGCTGCGCGGGCGGCGTCTGCGCCTCGTGAAAGTTGTCGAAGACGAGCGTGCACGGGTGCGGCAGCGCCGAAAAGAGATCGCGGAAGAAACTGCGCGCAAAGCGGGCGAGGTCCTGCTGCGGCTCGGGGGTGAACAGCGGCAGCGCCACCGCCGACTTGCCCGCGAGCGCCTGCGCGGCGGTCCGCATGTAGTGGACGAAGGTTGCCGGGTCGGCGTCGCCGGCGTCGACCTGGTACCACACGTGGCGGCGATTGCGCGCCCCGAGCCAGCTCGCGACGAGCGTCGTCTTGCCGGCGCCCGGCGGCGCGCTCACCCAGACGATCGGGCGCGCTGTGGCTTCGTCGAGGAGCGCGTAGAGCCGCGGCCGTGACAGCGCGTCGTAGAGCTTGGGCCGGGTGAGCTTCGCGAGAGCGGGTGAACGGGCGGCCAAGGGTGCTGCGCGCGCAGGAGAGGGTTTATCGAGCGAAAAAGCTTAGCATGGCGCGCACCGGCCCCGGGCTCTGCCCCTTTGTGGGAACGGCGGGAACCCGTAAACTAGCTCCGCCATGAAATCCCCGGCCCACATCGACCGCACGCTGACGCTCGTCGTCCTCTTCCTGCTGATCGCGGGCTGCTTCCTCGTGCTGCAGCCGTTCATCACGGCGATCATCTGGGCGGTGATCCTCTGCGCGACGATCTGGCCGCTGTTCCTGCACCTGCGCGTTCGGCTCAAGGGCCGCTCGGGCCTCGCGGCGACGCTGATCGTCCTGCTGATGTCGATCACCGTGGTGGCGCCGTTCGTCATCGTCGGCATCACCATCGCCGACAATGCCGAAATCGTCAGCGATCACGTGCAGGAATTCATCAAGACCGGCCCACCGCCGCCGCCCGCGTGGGTCGAGGGGATTCCGATCATCGGCGAATGGGCGGCCGCGACCTGGGGCGGCTTCGTGCACGACACGGCGCGCTTCTTCGCAGCCGCGCGGGAGTTCATCGAGCCGGCGCGAAAGATCCTGTTCAGCGGCGGCACGACGCTGCTGAGCGGCATCCTGCAGCTCACGCTGTCGATCTTCATCGCGTTCTTCTTCTTGCGCGACGGCGATGTCATCGTGGCGCGCCTGCACGCCGCGATCGATCGCATCGCGGGTGAGCGGGGACGGCGTCTCGCGCTCGTCGCCGCCACTACCGTGCGCGGCGTCGTGCTCGGGATCCTCGGTACCGCGATCGCGCAGGGCGTGCTGATGGCGATCGGCCTCTGGATGGCCGGCTTCAAGGCGGCGCCGCTGCTCGGGCTCGTCACATTCTTCCTGTCGCCCGTCCCGGTCGGTCCGCCGCTCGTGTGGATTCCGGCGGCGATCCTGCTGTGGAGCGATGGCCAAACGGGCTGGGCGATCTTCCTGCTCATCTGGGGCGCGGTCGTCGTGTCGTCG
>JBDTLY010000321.1:0-4309 GCA_039934535.1 Casimicrobiaceae bacterium
GCCGCTGCTCGATGAGTTCCAGAAGCTCCGGTAATCCCTCGCCGGTCAGCGCCGATACGGCGACAATGGCCGGTGCACTGCCCTCGCCGCTGGCGCGCTCCGGCGTCATCCGCGGCGGGCGCTGCTCGGCCGTTAGCCGGTCGATCTTGTTCCACACCTCGACCACCTTCGTCGGCGCGCGCGCGTCGACGTCGAGTTCGGCCAGAACCGTGGCAACATCGGCGGCCTGCGCTTCGCTGTCGGGATGGGAAATGTCGCGGACGTGCAGAATCAGGTCTGCCTCGACCACCTCTTCCAGCGTCGCACGGAAGGCTGCGATCAGTGTCGTCGGCAGGTCGGAGACGAAGCCGACCGTGTCGGAGAGCACGGCCGAGGAGCCGTGCGGCAGATCGATCTTGCGGAGCGTCGGATCGAGCGTCGCGAACAGGCGATTGTCGGCAAAGACGCCGGCGTGGGTCAGCGCGTTGAACAATGTCGACTTGCCGGCGTTGGTGTAGCCGACGAGGGCGACCAGCCCCTCCCCGCTCTTCTTGCGGTTCTGCCGTTGCAGCCGGCGTCGTGTCGCCACGGTCGCGAGGTCGCGCTCGATGCGGGCGATGCGCTCGTCCAGCGCGCGCCGGTCGGCCTC
Source organism: Casimicrobiaceae bacterium (assembly GCA_039934535.1). Lineage (GTDB taxonomy): Bacteria > Pseudomonadota > Gammaproteobacteria > Burkholderiales > Casimicrobiaceae > CAIWHR01. The sequence continues at coordinate 629 of JBDTLY010000321.1, forward strand.
GATCTGGGTCTCGCCGGGGCCGCCAAGGAAGCCGAAGCCGCCGCGCTGACGCTCGAGGTGGGTCCATGAGCGAACCAGCCGGCTCTTCTGATAGTTGAGATGGGCGAGCTCGACTTGCAGCGTGCCCTCGCGGGTATGCGCCCTCTCCCCGAAGATTTCGAGGATAAGGCCCGTGCGGTCTATGACCTTCGCCTGCCACGCCTTCTCCAGATTGCGCTGTTGGACGGGCGAGAGAACGCCATCGACGATGACGAGACCGATGCGCTCTCCCGCGACGCGCTTGCCGATCTCGGCCACCTTGCCGGAACCCAGCAGCGTCGCCGGCGTCGGTGCGGCCAGCGGCACGGCAAGCGCCGCGATTACATCGAGTTCGATGGCCGCGGCAAGACCGGCAGCCTCCTCGACGCGGGCGCCGGGGTCGCGCGTCGGTGCCTTGCCGCCCTTGCCGCGGCTGCGCGAAATCGGCACGAGCACCAGCGCCCGCTCGGGTGATCCGGGCGGCAGCTCAGGCTGGCGTGACGTCTCGGTGGCTTCGTCCTCGGGTTCGCTCAATCGGGGGCCTGATCGCCGGCCCCCTCCTCGCCCGGCTCGAACAACTGCAATGGAGCCCCCGGCATGATGGTGGAGATCGCATGCTTGTAGACAAGTTGCGAATGTCCATCGCGCCGGAGCAGGACGCAGAAGTTATCGAACCAGGTGACGATGCCCTGGAGCTTGACGCCGTTGACCAGAAAGATCGTCAGCGGGGTCTTTTGCTTGCGAACGTGGTTGAGAAACGTGTCTTGAAGATTTTGTGCGCGGTCCGCCATTTTGTTTTGCTCTTGGGAGGTTTCGGGGCGTCAGTCGCGTTCTTTGGTTTGTTGACCTGTGAGTACGGCAGTTTGCCGAGTGTTACGAGCCTCGTCACTACCAAATCGACGCCTGCGCAACTTTCTGGCATGCCGGATTCTCTGACCAATTGGTCAGACTTTTTGCCGGAGTGCCTCAGGCGTGGCCGCGCAATTCCTGCCTGAGTGCCTTGGCTACCGGACCCGGCTTGCCATCGCCAATCGCCTTGCCGTCGACCTTCACGATGGAAGTGACCGCCGTCGTCGCCGAAGTGAGGAACGCCTCGCGCGCCGCCAGCGCCTCTTTCACCGAAAACGACCGCTCCTCCAGGCGCAGGCTCTTCCGGTCGAGCAGGTCGATGAGGACCGATCGCGTGACGCCGCGGAGAATGCCGGTATCCGCATGCCGGGTCACCAGCGCACCCTCGGTATTGACGATCCAGGCATTGGTGGAGGCACCTTCGGTGACGAAGCCTTTGCGGTCGACGAACCACGCCTCGAAGGCCCCCGCCTCCCGCGCCGCCTGCTTGGCAAGCACATTGGGCAGCAGCCCGATCGTCTTGATGTCGACGCGTGCCCAACGCGTTTCAGGGACGGTGACGACTGCCACCCCCTCCCCGGCCCGCGCATCCCGGCCGGCCAGGCTGAGGCGTTTGGCGGTCACCACCAGCGCCGGCCGCGGGTCGTTCGACGGGAAGGCGTGATCCCGGGGCGCCACGCCGCGCGTCACCTGGATATAGACGAGGCCGTCGACAAGGCGGTCGCGCCGCACGATCTCGCGCAGGATGACGCCAAGGGCGGGCGCGCTCAACGGCCGGCGAATGCGGAGCTCCGCGAGCGACCGGTCGAGCCGCTGCATATGGGGGGCCTCGTCTATCAGCCGCCCGCCGCGTACCTCGCAAACCTCGTAGATGCCATCGGCAAGCTGATAGCCGCGATCCTCGATGTGCACCGCCGCCTGCGCGTGCGGCACGTAGCGCCCGTTGACATAGGCGACGCGCGACATCGTCGGCTAGCTGACGCCCAGCGATTTGAGCTTCCGGTGCAGCGCCGAGCGCTCCATGCCGACGAATTCGGCCGTGCGCGAGATATTGCCGCCGAAGCGGTTAACCTGCGCGTTCAGGTACTCGCGCTCGAAAATCTCGCGGGCATCGCGAAGCGGCAGTGACATCAGATGCTCGCCGCCTGCCCTGCCCGGCGTCGTCGGCAGCATCTCCCCGATCTCCGCCGGCAGCAGCTCCGCCGTGATGGTCTCGGACGCATCGCCGCGCGCCAGGATCATCAGCCTCTCGACGTTGTTGCGGAGCTGACGAATGTTGCCCGGCCAGTCGTGCGCCTGCAGCAGCGCCATGGCGTCGTCGCCGATAGTGCGCGGCGGCAAACCCGTGGTCCGCGAAATCTGCTCGACGAAATGGCGGACGAGCATCGGAATGTCCTCGCGCCGCTCGGCCAGCGCCGGCACACGCAGCGGCACCACGGCGAGGCGATGGAACAGGTCCTCGCGGAAGGTGCCCTCGGCGATCTCGTGCTCGAGGTCGCGCCCGGTCGATGAAATGATGCGGACGTCGACGGTGACGCGATTGGTGCCCCCGACCCGCTGGAAAGTCTGGTCGACGAGCACCCGCAGGATCTTGTTCTGGGTCTCGCGCGGCATGTCGCCGACCTCGTCGAGGTAGAGCGTGCCACCGTGCGCTTCCTCCAGCGCGCCAACCTTGCGCGCATCGCCGTTGGAGGGCTCGGTGCCGAACAGCTCGTTTTCCATCCGCTCCGGCGTGATCGTGGCGGCATTGACGACGACGAACGGCCCCTGCTTGCGCGACGATAGGTCATGGACGGAACGGGCGACCATTTCCTTACCGGCGCCCGATCCCCCGGTGATCATGATCCGGCTGTTGGTCGGGGCGACCTTCTCGATCATGCCGCGGAGGTGGTTCATCGCGGCGGAACTGCCGAGCAGCCGATTGGCGTCGCCCGCCCGCTCGCGTAGCGCCCTCACCTCGCGCCGCAGCTTCGATGCCTCCAGTGCCCGGTCTGCCACCAGCACCAGTCGGTCGGCCTTGAACGGCTTCTCGATATAGTCGTAGGCGCCGCGCTTGATCGCCGAGACCGCGGTTTCGATATTGCCGTGGCCGGAAATCATGATCACCGGCAGGTCGGCGTGCTCTTTCTTGACTTCGTCGAGGAGCGCCAGCCCGTCGAGCCGGCTGCCCTGCAGCCAGATGTCGAGAAACACCAGCGACGGCCGCCGTTCGCGTGCCGTGGCCCTCGTCGGTCAGGATGCCCGCGACAAGATCGCGAATGTCGGCTTCATCGTCAACGATCAGGATATCCGACGCCATGCTCACCCGACTCTCTTACGCGCCCGCTGCGCTTATGATTTCCGGCTCTTCCGGCTCGATGGTCTCACCCGCCTCGGCCACGCGTGGCAGGGTGACGCGAATCATCGCGCCGCGTCCGCCGCTCGCCACCGATGGCGCATCGAGCAGTTCGACCCGCCCGCCGTGTTCTTCAATGATCTTGGTCACAATCGCCAGGCCGAGCCCGGTGCCATTCTCCCGCGTCGTGACATAAGGTTCCAGCAACCGTTGGCGGTTTTCCCGTGGCAACCCAATGCCGTTGTCGATGACGTCGACAACGATGGCGCCGCCCTCGTTGCGAGCGACCACGTGGATGGCACCCTTGTAGTCCGGCGCCGCCGGCACGGCGGCAATCGCCTCGGTCGCGTTCTTGATGATGTTGGCAAGCGCCTGACCCACCAGCCGCGCGTCGAAGCGGCCCATCAGCGGCGTGCTTGGCAGATCGGTGTCGAAGGTGATGTCCGGTTGGCTGACGCTGATCAGGAACACCGCCTCGC
>JBDTLY010000322.1:0-4308 GCA_039934535.1 Casimicrobiaceae bacterium
CGTGGCGGGATCGTCGATGCGGATCTTGACCCGGTCGATGTCGCCGGCGCCGGCGCCGAAGAAGCGCAGCGAATGACCCGCCGCGACCGCGTCGGGCATTCCGAGGGCGAATGCCGCGACGAGCGCAGCCGATGCGGCGCGCCACACGAACGGATGAAGGAGGTTGGAGCGAATTGGAAAATGCACCACGATTTGCCTCGGGCCAGCCGAAAGCGGCGCCTGCGTATTCCCGCATTCGCCGCGTTGCCTCCTGCGTTCCCCGGAATCGGTGGTGCGCGCGCCCGTTAGACCCGCCTGGTCACGTTATGACGCCATCATAATGCGGCGCGCGCGCAACGGCAAGTCGGTGGTCAGATGTGCATCGCGTCAAGGAACCCGAGCACGATCGAGCCGATCGCGACGCCCAGCGCGCCAAGTCCCATCGCCTTTTGCCGGGTGAGGATCGTGATGGCCGCCAGCGCGATCGCGATCTGGATCAGCGTCGTCGCCTGCGCCCACCGGTGATGCGTGTGCATCGACGCGTCGCTTTTCACTTCGGCGGCCGCGCTCTCCTTTTCGAACTTTTCGGCCTTGGCCATGATGGGCTCCTTTTCCGACTTGTAACGCTCGACCTCCTTCGCGAACTTCGCCTGCTGGTCGCCCGTGGTCAGCGTCGAGCCCAGCTCGGCGAGGTTCTGCTTGCTGCTCTTCGCCTGGTAGAAATTCCATTGGTCGGACGCCTCGGTCTTCCGGATTGCCGCCTCGTTCTTGAACAGGAGTGCGTCGTTCTGCGTGGCGCCCGCCATGTAGCCGGAAAAAAGCGCCGATGGTCGCGAAGATCGCGGTCATGACGGCAATGCGGCCAGCGAACGGGTCACCGCCGTGCGTCGCATGCTCGACCTCGTGATCGTGCGGACCGTGGACGTGGAAATGGCCTTCCGACATGGGGACTCCTTTGCATTTTGAATGAGGACGCGAAAGGGCGCGGGACAATCCCGTCAGCGCGAAATGCGGCGGTAGGTCACGAACGCGTAAGGCAATCCATCGTCGGCGAGCCCGGCTTGCGCCTCGCGCGCGACTTCCCGCCATTCACGGCGGTCGAATTCGGGAAACGTCGCGTCGCCGTCGAAGTCGCGGCCGACTTCGGTGAGGTGGATGACGCCGGCGTGCGGGAGCGCCTCGCGATACAGCTCGCCGCCGCCGATGCAGAACGCCGGCGCCGGCAAGCGCACGCGCGCGAGCGCGTCCAGGAGCGTCGACGCGACCTCTGCGCCCGGCGCCCGAAAGTCCTCGTTGCGGGTCACCACGATGTTCTGCCGGTCCGGCAGCGGACGGCCGATCGATTCCCAGGTCTTGCGCCCCATGATCACCGCGTGGCCGGTGGTCAGCGCGCGAAAGCGCTTGAGATCCGCCGGCAGCCGCCATGGCAGGCGATTGCCGGCGCCGATCACGGCATTCGCGGCGACCGCGGCAATGATGGCCAACTCGGGCGGGTCGGTCGCAGGGCGGGGCGCGCGAACCGGCGGCATTGCGGGTCGTTCGCGGCTCCCTGCGCTCAACGTTCGTCGACCGGTGTCATAATTGCCGCAAATTATAGCGGCAGCCTCCGTGTATTACCCGCGCTCATTCCTCAAGTTCATCCTGCTGGGCTTCCTGCTCGTCAGCCTGCCGCTCGTCTACGCGCTGGTCGAGCTCATCCTTTCGCTCGATCGCCTGCAGGTGCAGGGCCAGGAGGCCGTGCAGCAGGCGGCGCAGGCCGGCCGCGCGAGCCGCCAGCTGTTCGAGCAATCGACCACGCTCGAGCGCCTGGTCCGCCAATACCTGATCCTCGAGGACAGCGTGCTGCTCGAGGATTACGGCCGGGTGCGCCAGGACTTCCGCGCGACGACCGGGCAGCTTTCGCTCCTGCCGCTGTCGCAGGACCAGCTCGCGACGCTGGACGCGCTGGGCGACGCCGAATCGCGCTTGAACCAGCTGCTCCGCGCGCCGCAAAAGCCGGCGGATGCCCACACGCAACTGGCCGAAGGCTATTCGAAACTTGCCGACGGCGCGCAGTCGCTGCTGGGCGCGACGAACGAACTGACGGAGCGCGCCATCGTGCAACTGCAGGACATCGCGGAGCAGGGGCGGGAGAAATGGCGATACCTCGCGTTTGCGACGGTCGGCATCGCGCTCGCGCTCGCCATCCTTTTCGCGGTGCTGATCGCGCGCCCGATTCGCCAGCTCGACCAGGCGATCCGCCAGATGGGCACGGCCGACTTTACGCACCGGATCGAGGTCAACGGGCCGCAGGACCTGCGCTACCTCGGGCAGCGCCTCGAATGGCTGCGCTCGCGCCTGTCCGACCTGGAAGAGCAGCAAAACCGGTTCCTGCGCCACGTCTCGCACGAGCTCAAGACGCCACTCACGGCGGTGCGCGAAGGCGCCGAACTCCTGCGCGACAATGTCGGCGGCAAGCTCTCGCCGGAGCAGCGCGAGATCGTCCGCATCGTCCGCGAGAACTCGCTGTCGTTGCAGAAGCTGATCGAGGACCTGCTCACCTACCACCAGACCCGGGCAATGGAGCCGCAGACGCTGGGTCCGGTGCTGGTGGCGGACGTGTTGCGCCGGGTCGTCAAGGAGCACAAGCTTGCGGCGCTGGCGCGACTGATCGCCTTCGAGGCGAAATTGAAACCGGCGCTGGTCGTCGGGGACGCGGAAAAGATCCGCACGATCGTCGACAACCTCGTTTCCAATGCGATCAAGTACTCGCCGCGGTCGGGCACGATCGCCATCAACCTCGCGACGCAAAGCGGCTTCGCGGTCCTCGACGTCATCGACCAGGGCCACGGCGTGGATCCGGGCGAGCGGCAGCAGATTTTCGATTCGTTCTACCAGGGCCGGCCGCCCGCCGAAGGCCGCGTGAAAGGCTCGGGCCTCGGGCTTGCGATCGCCCGCGAATACGCGCTCGCGCATGGCGGCAGGATCGAGGTCCTTGAGCGCGCGGACGGGCGTCCGGGCGCGCAGTTCCGCGTGTGGTTGCCGCTCGCGTTGGGTGGCGCCGGGGCGACCGTCAACACGGCGACCACCGAAGGGCCGATCACGGTCTTGGGAAACCGATGAATTCGGCGAGAAGATTTTCGCTGGCGGCGGTGCTCTCGTTCGCCATGCTCGCCGGATGCGCGACGCCACCGGCGGTCGTCCAGCCCGACGAGGACGACGAGCCGATGGCGACTCCCTTGCCGTCGACGCCAATGGTGGAATACCCGCCGATCGAGCCGGTCGAGCCTCCGGTGACCGCGCCGGCGCCGACAACATCGACGCCCTCGACCGTGCCCCCGGCGGTCGAGCCGATGCCAACCGCCGTGCCCACGCCGGTGACCGTCGCCCCGCCGGAAATGCCGGCCGAAGCGATCGAACTCCTAGTGCTGCTCGCCGATCTTCAGCGGTATGGCACGCAGTCGCCCGACGACGTCAAGCGCGAGATCGCGACGGCGACGCAGACGCTCAACCGGCAGCGGACCGACGCGAATCGCGTGCGGCTTGCCGTGCTCTACACGCTTGCCAAGGCGTCGCCCCAGGATGACCAGCGGGCACTGCAGCTTCTCGACAATGTCGCGAAGAGCAATCCGGGGTCGCCCGCGGTGAAGCAGGTCGCGCTCGTGCTGCAGGCGCAGATCGCCGAGCGCCAGCGCGCGGTAAGGGACGAGCAGCAGAAGGCCGACGCCGCCATCCAGAAGCTCGAGGCCCTGCGGGCCATGGAACGAAGCCTTATGCGCGACCGCATCCGCGGCGGCGGCGGCGGCGGCGCGGGCGGCAGCGGCAGTGGCAGCGGCGGCGGTGGTGGTGGGGGCGGCGGCGGCGGCGGCCGCTAGGGAGGCACGATGCAGACAGGCGACATCCTGCTGGTCGACGACGATCCGGACCTGCTGAAGTTGATCAGCCTAAGGCTCACGTCGGCCGGATATCGCGTGCGCACGGCCGACAGCGGCGAAGCGGCGCTGGCGGGACTCGCGGTCGTGCGCCCAGGAGCGGTGATCACGGATCTCAGGATGCCGGGGATCGACGGACTGCAGCTCTTCGAAGCGATTCACCGCCAGCATCCGGCGCTTCCGGTCATCATCCTCACCGCGCACGGCACGATTCCGGATGCCGTCTCGGCGACGCAACGCGGGGTCTTCGGCTTTCTCACCAAGCCATTCGACAGCCAGGAACTCCTGCAGCTCGTCGCCTCCGCGCTACGCCTCGCGGGCGGCGCGCCGACGGACAGCAACGAGGCGATCGGCGAATGGCGCGCGGGCATCATCACGCGCAGTCCGCAGATGGAGGACCTGCTGCGGCAGGCGCGGC
>JBDTLY010000323.1:0-4307 GCA_039934535.1 Casimicrobiaceae bacterium
TGGCGCGGGTTCCCGCGTTATGGATCAGGATACCGATCGAGGTCATGCCGGTGACGCTGCAGCTTTCGACGAGCACGTCGGTGCCATCCAGGATCTGTATTCCGCTGCCCCCGCCCTGCCCGTTTATCGTCAGCCCGCGCAGGACGATGCGGTTACCCGGCCCGAAAGTCGAGATGCCGGTCCCGGTGAAAACACTGATCCCGGCGTAGACGCCCGGCGGCGCGATGATCGACACGGATTTCCCGATAGCGACGGTGCCGTAGCCGGCGGAATCCAGCACGATGATTTCGCCACCGGCATCGGTGTTCAGCAGGGCCGCCGCAAAGCCGCGGCAGGGTTGGGTCACCGAGCACGGCGACGAATCCTGCCCGTAAGAGGCGACGAACGTGCGTTGCGCGGCATGGGCGAGACCCGCGCCAACCACGCCGAGCACGACGAGCACAATCCTGAAGGCGGTCTGGTTGAGCATGGCGGGGTTCCTCCGGGGAGCGGTATCACGTGCCGACAAATGTACCGATCGTCCCCGCGGTCTCGGGGCCGTCGTTCTTGTCCACCATGTTGTCCTGCGACGACGTCACGCCGGCGGGATTGGCAATGTCGTTGCGCATGCCGGCGTCCGTATTGCGGGTGATCGTGTTGCCCACGAGGATGACCAGGACCGAAGCCGCGGGTTCCTGGGTGAAGACGCCGTTGCCGGTGTTTCGGAAGATGCGGTTGCGTGCGAGCGTCGCCCGAATGTTCCAGCCGGTCACCGCCCCCGTTATCACCGACACACCGTCGCCGAGATTGGACGCGATCTCGCAATCCGCGATCAGGGCCTCGATCTGCGCGGGATTGGAGGCGCCGGGAAAGAGGCGGACGCCCTGCGCGCCGTTGCTCATGATTCGCGCATCGGTGATGCTGACCGCGGCTCCCGCGGTGTTGGAAAGCGTCGCCAGCAGGGCGACTCCGGCGCCGCTGTTGTAGGAATAGGAGCCGCCGCGGACGCGCAAGCGGGCGCCCGATCCGGATTCGAGGCCATTCCCGCCGTTCTGCTCGCTCGTCACCGCATCGAGCACGGCGGTGACGGTGCCTGTGGTGATGCTCGCAAGCCGGATGCCGCCGCCGGCGTTATCGCGCGCGATCGTGTTGCGCACGGACGATTGCGTGTTCGATCCGGAAAGTAATATCCCGACCGAACCCATCCCGCTGATCACGCAGTCCTCGATCAGCAGCGAGTTGCCGGCCAGGAATGCGATGCCCCGCGCCCCACCGAGGCCGTTGATCGTAAGCCCCTGCAGGATGACGTCGATACCGGCCGTCGCGACGGTGACGCCATCGCCGCCTCCAAACACGGTCACTCCCGCATAGATGCCGCGCGGCGCGATGATCGACACCGATTTGGTGATCGCCACCGGACCATAGCCCGCGGAATCGAGGACGACGATCTCGCCGCCGTCGTTGGTCTGGGTGATGGCTTTGCCGAACGAGCGGCAAGGCGCGGGAATCGTGCACGCGTTGGTATCCAGGCCGTCCGACTTGACGAAGGTCCGTTGTGCGGCGGCAGTCGCGCTCGTGGCATGGGCGGCGCACAGCGCCGCGATCAGGAATACAGGCAGGATTCCACGCATGCATCCACTCCCTTGACGGTGGCTTCGGAGCCGACGGCCCCTGCGGCTTTCACGGCAGGTTAGCGGATGTCGCGTCGCTTGCCAAATCCGTTCGCCGCCGCGAGGTCATCCGCGCGATTTTTCCATCGCCGCCACCACGCGCTCGATCCGCTGCCGTTCCTGCTCGTCCGCGAACCCGGGCTGCGCGCACCAGGCGACGAGACGCTCGGCGGGCGTGTTGGCACTGTTCTTCGTGGCGTCCTGAAAGCGATCGCGCAGCTTCCTCACCTGCAGCGCAAGCCGCAGCGCCTGCAGCTCCGGGGGAATCTCGAGGCCGAGCGCCAATTCCAGTTCGAGAAGCGCTTCGCCGCGAGACTCCGCGGCGTCCTCGATGCCCGCCGAATATTCGGCCGCTGTGTCCTTGTCGGCGAGTGCGCGGATCGCCGCGTCGCGCCGGGCGAGCATCGCCTTCTCCCAAGCGGGAGGGAGGGCCGGCAGCGCCGCCCACTGTGTGGTGGCAATCGTCGTGGAATCGTCGGCGCCACGTTCGGTGAGGACGAGTCCGTCGAGCTTTTCGCAGAGCCGCTCCTTGGCGACCAGCGTTTGCCAGACCACCCCTTCGCGAGCACGTGTGCGCGCCGACAGCGCCGCCTCCACCGCTGCCTTCGCGTTCGTGAAGCGGGACTCGAGACCGCGCGGCACGGGGCCGGAGGCGCGGGACTTCTGCTTCCACTGTTCCGAAAGGTCGCGCAGCGCGTGCCGCAACTCCTGATCGTCCTTGTCGGTCGCCGTCGCGACCTGCTCGAGCGCAACGCAGAGTTCCTCCAGCGCGCGGCGCCCTTCGTGCTTCTGGTTGTCCTCCTGCTTGCGATTCGCGTCGCGCGCCTGGAAGATCGCGTCGCATGCGGCGCGAAACTGTTCCCACAGCGGGCGCTCGTCGCGCTGCGCCAGCGACAACTCCTTCGCCTGCGCCTGCCAGCGTGCTTGGATCGCCTTGACCTGCGACGGCGCGTCGCGATCCATCGCTTTCGCGGCGAGCGCCGTGGCCTCCTCGATCAGCGCCACGCGTCGTGCCTTCGCTTCGTCACGCGCCGCGGACAGCGCGTCGCGCGCGGGCGCGAGGGCCGCCCGGTATTGCGCATCGAAGCTCTTCCATGCCTTCGGCTCGACGCTTCCGAGGTCGCCGTCGCGCCACTTCTGGTCCGTCTCGCGCAGCCAGCGCTCGATCGCGCGCCAGTCGCGCGGCTCCGTCAGCAACGTCGGCGCGTGCGCCGCCGCAACGGCGATGAATTCGTCCCGCTTCTTGCGCACTTCTTTGCGCATCGCCGCCTGTTCGGCAAAATGGCGGGCGGCGGGCGCGTACGCCTTTTCGCACGCGCGGTCGAAACGTTCCCACAAGGCCTTGGGGACGCCCGCATGCTGCTCGTCGAGCGCCTTCCATTCGGTGCGCAGTTTCTGCACTTCGACCGCGACGCGCGGCGGATCGAGCGACGACGTTGACACGGCCTCGGCACGCTCGCAGAGCTGGACGCGCGCCTGCTGCTGCCCGAACGACTCCCAGCGCTCGAGATCCGTCAGCTGCTGGGTGACGCGGCCGAGCCGCTGCAGCGTCGGCTTCGGCAGCAGGCCGGCGTCGGACTTGCGTGCGCGGATTTCGTCGACGGCGGCGCGGACCGCCTGCAACTGTCCCCCCGCGAGGGCCTGCTCCGCGGCGTGCAAAAGGCCGTGGACGTGCAGCCGCGCGCCGTCGGTCTCCTGTTTCGCGGCCTTGATCTGCGCGAGCCGGCGCTGCTCGACCATGATCAGCGCGGCTTCAAAGCGTCCCGTCAGCGCGGGCGTGCGCACGCCGCGCTCCAGCGCCTGCCAGCGCTCCGGCAGCTTCGCGTTGTCGATAGACGTGCCGGAGGCGAGCTGCTCAGCCTCGACGACCAGCGCTTCGGCGCCCGCTAATGCGTTTAACTCCTGCGTCCACCGCTCGATGTGCTGCTCGGCCTTGTCCAGTTTTGACAGCGCGGAGGCGTCGCCGGATTTCTGCGCCGCGTCGCGCAGTTCCGCGAATTCGGCGAGCAATCCCGACAACGCGTCCGACGTCGCGGGCGCAGCGGCTTTCGCGAGCCAGCCCTTGAGGCCGCGCTCGAAGTGCGTGCGCGCTCGCTGCTCTTCCTGCTCGCGCTCGAAGCGCGCCTGCAGCGCCTGGCGGGCGACGTCGCAGCGCGCGAGTCGCGCCGGGTCGTCGGCGAGCTTCAGCGCCTCCCAGCGGCGATTCAACTCGACCACCGCCGACAGGACCGGGCCGGGCTTGCCCGCCAGTGCCTCCAGCTCGGCCAGGATGGCATCTGCTTCGGCCGCGTGGCCCTCGCTGCTCGCGATGGCATCGATGCGCTTGCGCGCGGATCGTGCCACGCCGCGGTCCTTGTTTTCGGCTGCGTCGGCGATCCTGCGCAGGCCCTCGGACGTCTGTACGCGTTCGGCGGCCGCCTTGCGTGTTTCCGCATGCGGGGCCGTGAGCGCCAACTCGATCAACGTGCCTTCTTCGCGTATCGCGGCGATCGCGCCGCGGCGACGCCCGGCATCCGACGTGCGGCGCGCAGCGTCGGCACGGATCTCGTCGGTGCACGCAGGGGACGCGAGGAAAGCGCTCGCGCGGGCAGCGTCATCCGTTTCGGCGAGCGCGGCGCCCAGCGCCGAGGCGATCGCAAAGCGAACGGCCGGATCGGT